>JBDZVK010000298.1:0-3317 GCA_040255725.1 Actinomycetota bacterium | reverse complement strand
TTCGAGGTCGTCGAGGTAGTCGGCGGTGTCGTACCTGGCGAAGTGCTCAGCGGGGCCGGGCATCGTGTACTCCATTCGGTGGCGAGTCGGTGGGCACGGTCGATGTCTGCACGCTGGCTGGCCTTGTCGCCTCCGCACAGGACCACGATGAGGCGTTTGCCTTCGCCGATGGAGGAGGCCCGGAAGCCGGGCGGGAAGTGAATCCGCAGCACCGAGACGACCCTTTCGGCGGGTCTGACATCTCCGGGATTGCGCATCGCGAGCCGGTCAAGTCGAACTTGAATCCGTGCCTTGCCATGGCGATCCTCGAGTTTCCGGACGCCTGCTGCCCGAATTGTGCAGCGGCGCCCGCCGGTCGGGGATCGTGTTCGCGGGGTTGCGCCCCGGGCCGTCCCCGTTGCAGGCGACCCGCGGAGAGGGCGGTTGGGTGCTCGACGGTTCCGCCCACTGGGCGTCGGGGTGGGGGCGGATCGACACCTTGCAGATCGCCGCCCGCGCAGCCGACGACACCGTCGCCACCTGGGTGCTCGACGACCTGGACAAGGCCGAGCTCGCCGTGCAGAGCCACCGCCTCGCTGCGCTCGACGCCACGGGCACCGTCTGGCTCGACTTCGCCGGCCTGGCCGTCGACGACGCCGCGGTGCTCAGCGTCGGTCCCCACGACCCGGTCGCCGCCAGGGGTCCACGCCTCCGCGTCAACGGCTCCCTCGCCCTCGGCGTCGCCCGACGCTCCTGCGCGCTCATCGGCCCCAGCCCCCTCGACGACGAACTCGCCGGACTCCTCGCCCGCCTCTGAGCACCCCGTGCGCCGCTCGCCGTCCAGGCCACACCTCGTCGGCCACCGGCGAAATCTGGAGCGAACAGGCGGGATGCCGACCATGGCACCCTCCAGATTTCGCAGGTTCGATGCCGGTGACCGACTTCGAGGAAGCTGCCGCCGGGCACCACGTCGCGCCGGGCTGGGTGCCCTCGTCGGCCCGAGCCGCCGCCGAGTGTCAGACCGAAGGCACGATCGGGCGCGGTCCGACGGCGTCAGGCCATCTTCCAGAAGGCCCGGTCGTCGTTGCCGAGACTGTACGTCGACTCGACGAAGACGAGCCCACCGGTGATCGCCGCCGCCGGAGCGTCGATGCAGACCGTGAACTGGGCTTTGCCGCCCGGCTCGAGCGTGTTGTAATCGGAATCTCCGATGCTCGCCTCGCAGTCGGAGTCCTTGTACTGGACCTTGTCGGACCCCGAGAGCACCACCGACAGGTCCATCCGAGGGGTGCCCTCGTCGTCGCCCGTGTAGACCGCCGTGAGCGTGACCTCCGCGTACTGCCCCTTCTTCGGTGGATCGTTGAACTCGTTCGCCCCCTGCACCTGGGCGGTCGCGTCGGGGGTGATCGCATCGACCGTCACATCGTAGTCGTCGAGCTGCGCGGTCTCCCCGACCGCGAGTGGCTCGGCGCGGCTTCCCCTCGAAGCCACGGTGGTCGTGGGCGCCGTCGTGTCCGCGGCGTCGCTGTCGTCGTCGCTGAACATCGACGCATCGTCTTTCGACTTCGACGACTTGTCGCACTTGTGGGTCTTCGGTTCCATGCCGAGTGCCTTGGCGGCCTTGGCGAGGGCGGCATCCTCCTTGGTCGTGTCGCCCGCGGAATCGGTGTCGGACGAGTCGGCATCGAGCGCCCACGTGTCGCCTTCGACCGAGGTGATCTCCGACATTCCGAAACCGCAGACGAACGTCATGGCCACCGACAAGGCCGCCTTCATCGCATCGGCGTTCTTCCACTGCGACCCGGTCAGCTTGACGCCGTCGACGGTGCAGTGCACTTCGGTGGTGGGGTCGGCGACCCCGAGACTGATGTCGTCCTTGTCGTGCTCGTACGCCTGGGGAGGCTTCGGGCAGGAGTAACCGGCGTCGGTGAGCTTGGCCCGGACCGCGCCCAGGTCGGCGACCGACGAGCCGCCCCCGCTGCACCCGGCCAAGGCCGTGCACGCAGCGAGCGCAACCACGACAGCTATGACGGTGAACCTTCTCATGTCCCTCCTCAGGGTCTGGTGGCCGATCGGCCACGAGCATCGTCCGACGCGGACGACGCCATGATGCCCGACCGGTGTGACATCGCGCGGGAAGGGTCGGCAGCCCGACGAAGTTCGAGTCGTCCCCGGCGGCTCGCCGCCGACGAACATCCCGCGGGGTATGCCGGCCCGCGTGTCCATGAACGTGCCCCCTCACGACCCACCCCGCCGCGTGTACGCCTCGGGCCCGGGGGAGTGACGGTCCCCGGAACGGTCAGGTGCCCTCGGGCCGGTGGCAGACGACCTCGACGTTGTTGCCGTCGGGATCCCTGACGAACACGCCGTAATAGCCTGGGTGGTAGATGGGCCACTCGCGGGGCTCGTGCAACACCTCGGCGCCCGCGGCGACCGCCGCCTCGTGACAGGCGTGCACCGTCGCCCGATCCGGAGCGGCGAAGGCGATGTGGTCCTCACGCCAACCCGTGTGGTCGTCAGACAGCGGGCCCAACCAGAAGTTCGGCGCCGGTGGGACGCCGTAGCCGATCACCCCTTCATGCGGTTCCATCAGCCGCGACGCCCCCAGCGGCGCCAGGAACGCGTCGTAGAACACCGCACTGACGGCCACGTCGTTGCACTGGATCCCCAAATGGTCGAGCATTCCCGAAAACTACTCGCCCGACCGGGCGGCGCGTCGGCCCGGTGGCGCTTCGGCAGTTCCGTGACCTGATCGGCACCTTGTTCGAGTGTCGAGCGCGCCGGGGGTCGCCACGACTCCGCCCGTCGACGTCACGCAGGTCGGTCGGTGTGATCCGTCCGTGGACACCGACCGGCGCCGGTGACGCCGACGACTAGCCTCGGCCCGCGAGGATCAACGGGCTGCGCACGCCACGTTCGGTGACCGCGGCTCCTCGCACGCGACCGAGGTCGACGCGCCCGCACATCCCCGACGATCCTGCCAAGGAGACGACCATGACGAACCCCGACGTCGCCGAGTGGCTGGCGCTCGGTCATCACCTCGAAACTGCCGAGGGGCGCGTCTTCGTCGTCGACCTCGACGTGCCCGACGCCACCGAGGACCCAGTGGTGGTCCTTCACGGATTCCCCACCAGCTCACTCGACTGGCGCCACGTGCTCGACGCGCTCGGGCGTGA
This sequence comes from Actinomycetota bacterium, assembly GCA_040255725.1. Classification (GTDB taxonomy): domain Bacteria; phylum Actinomycetota; class Acidimicrobiia; order Acidimicrobiales; family Iamiaceae; genus JAFDWI01. The sequence goes on along the minus strand of JBDZVK010000298.1, from coordinate 162 downwards.
CCGGCGACGGGTGGTGCTGTTCGACTTCATCGGGTTCGGCCTGTCGGACAAACCCGACCGTCGCTACGGCATCGACCTGCACGCGGACACGACCGTGGCCGTGCTCGACGCACTTCGCATCGAACGTTGCGTGCTGGTCACCCACGACATGGGCGACACGGT
>JBDZVK010000019.1:5000-18158 GCA_040255725.1 Actinomycetota bacterium | reverse complement strand
GGCCGCGATGCCCGATAACGTGCGCAGCATGCAGCGCCGGATCTACGGCATCGAGAACGAGTACGGCATCACGTGCACGCTGAACGGCCAACGTCGTCTGAGTCCGGACGAGGTCGCCCGCTATCTGTTCCGGCGTGTGGTGTCGTGGGGGCGTTCCTCGAACGTGTTCCTCGCCAACGGCGCGCGCCTGTACCTCGACGTCGGATCGCACCCCGAGTACGCGACCCCCGAATGTGACTCGGTCAGGAACCTCATCGCGCACGACAAGGCCGGAGAGCGGATCCTGCAGCAGTTGCTGGTCGGAGCGCAGCGCCGACTCGCCGAGGAGGGCATCAGGGGCGACATCTTCCTGTTCAAGAACAACACCGACTCGGCCGGCAACTCCTACGGATGCCACGAGAACTACCTGACCACCCGGCGCGACGACTTCGGTCACTACGCCGAGGTGATGATCCCGTTCCTGGTGTCGCGGCAGATCTACGCGGGGGCGGGCAAGGTCCTCATGACCGCCCGGGGCGCACGTTTCTCGATGAGTCAACGGGCCGAGCACATCTGGGAGGGCGTCTCGTCGGCCACCACGCGGAGCCGACCGATCATCAACACCCGTGACGAACCCCACGCCGACGCGGAGCGGTACCGCCGTCTGCACGTCATCGTGGGCGATTCGAACATGAACGAGTACGCGGCGTTCCTCAAGGTCGGTGCGGCCAGCGTCATGCTGCGGATGCTCGAGGAGCCGTCGGTGGTGCTGCGGGACATGACCCTGGAGAACCCGATCCGGGCCATCCGCGAGATCTCCCACGACCCGACCTGCAAGCGCACGGTGCGTCTCGCGAACGGGCGGGAGGTGTCCGCGCTCGACATCCAGACCGAGTTCTGCGAGCGCGCGCAACGCTTCGCCGACACACGCGGCTTTCCGCCCGAGGAGGAGAAGGCGGTCGCGATGTGGACGCACTGCCTGGAAGGCATCGAGAAGGATCCGCTCAGCCTCGACCGGGAATGCGACTGGGTCACCAAGTACAACCTGATCGATGCCTATCGCACGCGCCACAAGCTCGACCTGGCCGACCCGAAGGTCGCGCTGATGGACCTGCAGTACCACGACGTCGACCCCGAACGCGGGCTGTACTACCGACTCGAGAAGCGTGGACGCGTCGAGCGCATGTGCACCGACGCCGAGATCGAGACCGCCGTCGACGAACCCCCGCAGACGACCCGGGCCCGGCTGCGCGGTGCGTTCATCCGGCGGGCGAAGGAACGCAAGCGGGACTACACCGTCGACTGGGTGCACCTCAAGCTCAACGACCAGGCGCAACGGACCATCCTGTGCAAGGACCCGTTCCGCTCCCGCGACGAACGCGTCACCCGTCTCATCGAAAGTCTCTAGGCCCGTGGCCACGTTCATCCACGGACGGGTGGTCGAGGTCCGCCGGGACCGGCCCGGCTATCAGCAGGTGACGCTCGAGCGGGACGGTTCCGCCGACCCCGAGACGGCTTTCGTCGTCACCGCGCTCACCGGGCCCGTGGCGGTCGGCGACGAAGTGCTGGCGAACACCACCGCTGTCGATCTGGCACTGGGCACCGGCGGGTCGCACGTCGTGTCGGTGAACCTGACCCGCGGCGCTTTCCGGACCCCTGGTGGCGGGCACATCATGAAGCTGCGCTACACGCCGATGCAGCTCGACACCGGCGCGACCGAAGAGCACCTCGACGAGTTGGGAGACCGGCTCGACGGGTGCGTGGTCGTCGCCTGCACCCTGCACAGCCAGGTGCCCCTCGTCGCGCTCGGCGCCTTGTCGGTACGCCCCGAGGTGCGCATCGCGTACGTGATGACCGACGGAGCCGCGTTGCCACTCGCGATGAGCGAACTGGTGGTCACCATGGTCGACTCCGGGCTCCTCGCCGCGGGGACGGTCACCGCGGGCCACGCGTTCGGGGGCACCCGGGAAGCGGTCGGCGTGCCCTCGGCGTTGGCCCTCGCCCGCCACGACGCCGGCGCCGACCTGATCGTGGTGGGAATGGGTCCCGGGGTGGTCGGGACGGGTCACCGGTTGGGCACCACGGCGCTCGAAGCGGCGCCCGTCCTGGACGTGACCGAGGCACTGGGTGGGCACGGCGTGCTCGCCGTGCGGGCGTCGGAGGGCGACGGGCGCGACCGCCACCGTGGGGTGAGCCACCACAGCGCCACGGTGCTCGATCTGGTGCGCAGCTCGGTGACCGTGCCGATCACACCCGGCTCACGGGGCGAACTGGAACCGTGGAGCGAGCGGCATCGGATCGTCGAGGTCGACGGTGTCGACGGGCCCGGGTTGTTGGCGAAGGCGGGGATGCGGGTCACGACGATGGGCCGGGGTCCCGATGCCGACCGCCTGTTCTTCGACACCGCGGCCGCGGCCGGGGTGGTCGCCGCCGGGCTCGTCGGTGCAGCCCTGGTCTCCGAGGAGGCCTGATCGACCGTGGCCGTCGACAAGCTCGAGCGCCTGATGAACCTGATCGCCGCGCTGTTGCACACCCGGGTGCCGTTGTCGGCGGCCGAGTTGCAGACCCGGGTCGGCGGCTACCCGCCGGAGGCGGACGCCTTCCGGCGCCAGTTCTCCCGCGACAAGAAGGATCTGCGGGAGATGGGGGTGCCGATCCGTGTCGAGATGGTGCCGGACGCCGACCCGCCGCTGGAGGGCTACCGGATCGAGCCCGACGACTACTACCTGCCCGATCCCCATCTCGACGCCGACGAGCTGGCCGCGCTGCACCTGGCGACCCGGCTGATCGCGGTCGGGCCCGAATCGGCTCCCCGAGGGCTGTTCAAGCTCGGCGGGATGGCGATCTCGCCCGCCGGCGACGCGCCGCCGTGGGCCTCGGTCCCGTCGGATCAGAACCTGGGTGTGGTGTTCGATGCGATCCACCGGCGACGGTCCGTCGAGTTCGGCTACCGCGGCCGGGCCCGTCGATTGGCGCCTCGGGCGCTGGGATTCCGCAACGGCCACTGGTACGTCAACGGCGTCGACCTGGAGCTCGACGCCGAGCGCGTCTACCGCCTCGACCGGATCGACGGCGAGGTGCACGCCGGCGATGCGGTGTCCGCACCGCTCGACGGGTCCGACGAGGTGGGTTCGTTGCAGCCCTGGCACGTCGGCGGCGACGACGTACGCACCGCGACGATCCTCGTCGACCCGGTCGCGGTCCCCACGGTCACCGCCCAGCTCGGGCCGGCGACTCCGGTCACGGTCCGCGACGACGGATCGGCGGAGGTGACCCTCGAGGTGACCAATTCCGACGGGTTCCGCACGTGGCTCCTCGGCCTCGGTCCGACCGTCGAGGTGATCGGGCCGGCCGACATCCGGGACGACATCGTCGCGTGGCTCGATCGGATCGTCGGGGCCGACGCATGAGCGAGGCCCCGGCATGACCAAACCCACGGCAACCCAACGACTCGCGCGGCTGCTCGCTCTCGTTCCCTGGGTCGCCGCCCATCCCGACGGCGTGCCGGTCGACCAGGTCTGCGAGCGCTTCGGGGTCACCCGCGACGAGTTGGTCGGCGACCTCGACGTCGTGATGATGGTCGGGGTCCATCCCTTCACGCCGGACACCATGATCGAGGCCTGGATCGACGACGACCGCGTCATGATCCACTACGCCGATGCCTTCTCGCGGCCGCTGCGGCTGACGGCCGACGAGGCGGTGACCCTGATCGCGGCGGCGCGGGGGCTGGCGGCGGTGCCCGGGGCCGAGTCGGACGGACCCCTGGGGCGCTCGATCGCCAAGTTGGCAGCCGTGGTCGGCGCCGGCGACTCAGCGGGGGTGGACGTCGACCTCGGCGGTGCCTCCGCAGAGGTGTTCGAGATCCTCGACACGGCGCAGCGGGACCACCGCCAGGTCGAGATCGACTACCCCGACGCCGAGGGCTCGCACGGTGTCACCCGACGGATCGAACCCGCGCGCCTGTTCTCGTCGGAGGGTCGATGGTACGTGTCGGGGTGGTGCCACCGCGCCGGAGACGCCCGGGTGTTCCGGGTGGACCGCATCCTCGCCGCCCGGGTGACCGACGACGGCTTCGCGGCCCCGGTCGACCGGGCGCCCGACACGGTCGGGTTCGACGACGCGCTGCCCCAGGTCGAACTCGAGGTCGACCGATCGGCGGTCTGGTTGCTCGATCCGGTCCCCGCGCTGGCCCGTGAGGAGGTGGGCGACGCCGTCAGATTCCGCCTGGCGATCGGCTCGGGCACGTGGTTGGCACGAACCCTCGTCCAGCTCGGACCCGCGGTTCGGATCGTGCACTCGGACCCGTCGTTGGACGTGACGGAACTCGTGGCGCGTGAGGCGCGGCAACTGCGTGACCGGTACGCACCGAGGCGAGTGTGAGGGTCGGGCGACGAGGCGGTAGCGTCGGGGTTCCTGTGCAGAACGACGCCACCGGGACCAGCGACGGCACCAGCGGAGCGGTCCAGAGTTCCGCCGGGGCCGACGGCCCGGCGGACGGCCCGTCCGTGCAGCTTCCGCCCTCGCGTCTCAAGCGCGGCCGGCCACGGTCCCGGCTGCGTTCGCTGATCGAGTGGGTGGTGGTCGTGGGCGGTGCCTTCGCGCTCGCCATGCTGATCCAGGCCTTTCTGTTCCAGCCTTTCAGGATCCCCTCGGGGTCGATGATCCCCACCTTGAAGGTCGGGGACCGGATCGTGGTCAACAAGCTCTCGTACCACCTGCACCCGGTCCACCGCGGTGACGTCGTGGTGTTCACCACTCCCGACTGCAAGGCCGCCGACGAACCGGAGTGGGCGAACTGCGGCACCGTCGGCCACTACGCCGATCTGGTCAAACGGGTCGTCGCCGTGCCCGGCGACCGTCTGGCGATCGCGGGTGATCACGTCTACGTCAACGGCGAGGTGCTCGACGAGCCGTATCTCGATGCCGGTGCCGTGACGCTGCAACAGCCCCCGTACGGTTGCGGGTTCACCGGCACGCGCGCCCATCCGTACGTGATCCCGGACGACATGGTGTTCGTGATGGGCGACAATCGATCGGAATCGCTCGACAGCCGCTGCTTCGGTCCGATCCCCGAATCGTCACTGGTGGGCCGTGCGTTCGTCGTCATCTGGCCACTCGGTCGACTCGGTTGGCTGTGACCTCGAAGGTGCGCGTCCGGCCATGATGTGGCTCTGGGCCGTCGGTCCACTCGTCGTCGGGATCGCCGCGGTCTGGCTCGGGGTCATGACGCGGCGGCTGGCACGGGTCGCGGACGAACTCGTCGATCAGCGGCAGATCACCATCGCCGAGCGGCGAGCGTCGCTCCATCGGAGTCTGGCCGGCCTGCACGACGACATCGTCTCGTACGGCCGCGACCCGTCGGCCGACAGCGACGCCGGCACCGTCGGCCGGTAGCATCGCGGACGATGCTGGATTTCTCACCGGAGAAGATGCTGGTCATCTTCCTCATCGTGGCCGTCGTGCTCGGGCCCGAGAAGCTGCCCGAGTTGTCGCGCAAGCTCGGCCGGGCCGTGGGTGAGTTGCGCAAGTTGTCGGGAGGCTTCCGCGACGAGATGAACAAGGCCGTGCACGAGATGTCGGCGGACCCCCCGAGCACCGACGGGTCCGGCTCCGGCGGCGGTGGAGAGATCACCTCCGGCACCCCGGCAGCGGGACGCTCCGACGAGTCGTCGGGATCCTGACACCGCTCTGTCGATTCCATGAGCTCCAAACATCCCGCGAACCCCGATGACTCGTCCATGTCGCTCATGGCGCACCTGGTGGAGTTGCGGAACCGGTTTCTCAAGGTCGCCGTCGCGGTGGCGGTCGCGGCGGTGGCCGGCTGGTTCCTGTTCGACCCGGTGTTCAACGTGCTCACCCATCCGATCGTGGACCTGTGCAAGCACCACGAGTGCCTCCTCGAGGGCGGCAAGCTCCAGAACATCGATCCGCTGGACCCGCTCACGACCCGACTGAAGCTCTCGGTCTACATCGGCATCGGGATCGCGATGCCCGTCATCCTGTGGCAACTCTGGCGATTCGTCGCCCCCGCGTTGTACGCGAACGAGCGGAAGTACACGATCGGATTCATCGGCCCGGCCCTGATCCTGTTCGTCTCCGGGGCCGCGGTCGCGTACTACGTGTTGCCGGTTTCGCTCAACTGGCTCCAGGGGGTCGGTGGCGCAAAGTTCGTCGCCGCCTACGATTCGGGCAAGTTCGTCGCCCTCATCGGGTGGATGATGCTCGCGTTCGGGCTCGCGTTCGAATTTCCCGTGGTGCTGGTGGCACTGATGGCGATCGGCGTCCTCAAACCGCGCACTCTGATCAGGAACTGGCGGTACGCCATCGCGATCATCGTCGTGTTCGCCGGAGTGATCACCCCGACGGCGGACCCGTTCACCTTCATGTTCATGGCGGGGCCGATGCTCGTGCTCTACGGCATGTCCGTGGTCATCGGACTGCTGATGCAACGGGCCAGGGACCGCGCCTCGGCACGGTGACGATCAGGAAGCGGGGATCGTGGGGTGCGCCCGGCTCCCTCGATGAGTCGGGGGTGGTGGTCCGCCGCGACGCCGAGGCCTCCGCCGTACTCGCCGAGGCGCGGGCCGCTCGACGACCGCTGCCCGATCTCGGACTGGTCGGCGGGGACCTGTGTGCGACGTTGGGCGGGCCCGGATCCGAAGCACACCTGCACGGTCCCGAAGCGCGGCGTTACCCGGTCGATCTGGGGATCGCCGACGTCGACGGGGTCGAGCACGTGTTCGTCGCGCACGTGCTCGTGCGGCGCCGCTGGTGGCGGGGGAGGGTCGTCGCCGCGATGAACGCGCAGTGGCACGGAACCTGGGACCTCGGACCCAGGGCACACCCGAACGACGGGCTGCTCGACATCACCGACGCGCGTCTCGGCCCAGCCGACAAGGTCGCCGCGCTCCAGCGGGTCCGCACCGGCACTCATCTCCCGCACCCGGACATCACCGTGAGGCGCACCGCGGCGGGGGCGTTCGAGTTCGATCCGCCGGGCCGCTGTTTCGTCGACGGCCGGCCCGTGGGCCGGGTGCACCGTCTCGAGCTGGCGGTCGAACCCGACGCCTTCGCGGTCGTGATCTGACTACGGTGACCCGGGTGACCACCTCGAGCCGTGTCGACGACCGTCTCATCGCCACGGTGGGCGAGTGGCGGGATCGACTGGTCGCCGTCGCACACGACCTCGCCGCCCGCCCCGAGACGAACTACGCCGAGTTCCACGCGCACGACGTACTCGTCGACCTGTTGGACGGTGCCGGGCTCGACGTGGAACCCCACGCCGGTGGCCTCGAGACCGCGTTCGTCGCCCGGGCCGGGTCAGGGTCGGGTCCGACCGTGGCGATCCTGTGCGAATACGACGCGCTGCCGGGCGTGGGCCACGCCTGCGGCCACAACGTGATCGCCGCGATCGGCGCGGGGGCGGGGATCGCGGCCGGGAGCGTCGTCGACGAACTCGACGGGAGACTCGTCGTGCTGGGCACCCCTGCCGAAGAAGGCGGGGGCGGCAAGGTCGAGCTGCTGCACGCGGGGGCGTTCGAAGGGATCGACGTGGCGCTCATGGTCCACCCTGCCGACGCGGACCTGACCAGGATGGACACCATCGCGGTCGCCCAGTTCGTCGTGCGCTACGAAGGGCTGGCGGCCCACGCCGCGGCGGCCCCCGAACTGGGGCGCAACGCGCTCGACGCGGCGGTCCTCGGCTACGTCAACGTCGCGGCACTCCGCCAACACATCGCCGAGGACGAGCGGATCCACGGCATCTTCACCGAGGCCGGTGAGGCCGCGAACGTCGTGCCGGCGACCGCCGAAGCGGTCTGGTTCGTCCGGTCGCCGACGTTGGCATCGCTGGAGCCGTTGTGTGAGCGGGTCCGGGCCTGCCTGCGTGCCGGTGCCGAGGCCGCCGGGTGCGCGGTGACCATCACCCCGCAAGGGCACCCCTACGCCGAGATGGTCGACAACCCGGTCCTCGTCGAACGCTACGTGGCGCTCGCCGCGACGACCGGGAGGCAGGTCGGTGTCCCGGACTCCCGACGGCGGGTGGTCGGCTCCACCGACATGGGCAACGTCAGCCATCTCGTGCCGTCGATCCATCCGATGATCCAGGTCGCGCCGCCCGACGTCGCGATCCACACGGCCGCGTTCGCCGAGGCGGCCGTCTCGCCGGCGGCCGAGCGGGCCGTGGCGGACGGCGCGCAGATCCTGGCACGGCTCGCCGCGGCGTGCTGGAGCGAGGAAGGTCTCGTGGACGCCGCCGTCCGGGCGCATCGATCGGCCATCCCGTCTCGTCGGAGCGACGCCCTCTAGAGTCGTCGTGTGAACACGTATGCCGCCGAGGAGTTCACCGACTCCGAAGCCGACATCCTCCGCCGTTACTTCACGAACCTCGACCGGCCGGTGTTCGCCCTGGTCAACCTTCCCGAGGTGGTAAAAGGGGCACTTTTCGCCCGTTATTCGCGGTCCCACAAGAGCCTGCGCCGTCTCTTCCTCGACGAGTTCGTCACCGACCTCGACATCACCGGCGACGCCACGATCGACGCCACCGTCGGCCTGGAGCGGGCCGAGAAGCTGTACGAGAAGGTCTTCGTCGAGTACGGCGACGACTCGGTGGCACAGCTCGGCGGGGTGCACCTGGCCTGTGAGCAGGCGTCGAACCTGCTGACCAAGGTGCTCGAATGGGGCCGGCTCATGGCGTATCTGGAGCAGTCGACCCGTTACATCGCGTACGACCGGCGGCTGGACGGGCGCTACCGCTACTTCCGCGACCCCGACGTGCTCGCCTCGCCGCTGGGGACCCGGTACATCGGCGACCTCGACCGGCTCTTCGACACCTACGCCGAACTCGTCGGCGACATGATCGGGTTCCTGCGTGAGGTGGTGCCCCAGGGTCCGGCGGATTCGGACTTCGTGTACCGCCAGGCCATCCAGGCGCGCGCGTTCGACTCGGTGCGTGGGGTGCTGCCCGGGGCGTTGATGTCGAACGTCGGCATCTTCGGGACGGGTCAGTCCTACGAATATCTGCTCCTGCGGATGCGGGCGCACCCGTTGCCCGAAGCGCGGCACTACGCGGCGCTCATGCTCACCGAGCTGCGGAAGGTGATCCCGTCGTTCCTGCGACGCGTCGACCAGGTCGAGCGGGGGCAGGTGTGGACCGACTACCTCGGCGAGCGCGCCGAGCAGATGGCCGAGGTCGCCGAACGACTCCTCGGTGCCGACACCGTGGCCGAACCGGTGGCGCCCGTCACGCTCACCTCGTTCGATCCCGACGCCGAGACGGCGTTGGTCACGGCCATGCTGTACCCGTTCAGCCACCTGCCCGAGACCCAGATCCGCTCGCGCGTCGAATCGATGTCGGCGGCCGAGAGGGTCGCCGTCGTCGACGCGTACGTGGGCGAGCGTGCGAACCGGCGACACAAGCCCGGCAGGGCGCTGGAGCGGATCGACTACCGCTTCGACGTGCTCGCGGACTACGGCGCGTTCCGTGACCTGCAGCGGCACCGGATGCTCACCGTCGAATGGCAGCCGTTGAGCCCACACCATGGCTACACGCGGCCCGAATCGGTCGATGCGGCCGGCCTGTCGCAGCGCTTCGACGAGGCGATGGAACGGTCCGCGGCGCTGTACCGGGCGCTCGAGCGGCCGTTCCCGGCGCAGGCGCCCTATGCGGTGGCGCTCGCCTACCGGGTGCGCTTCGTGATGCAGCTCAACGCCCGCGAGGCCATGCACCTGATCGAGCTGCGGACCACCCCCCAGGGGCATCCCGCCTACCGGCGGGTCGCCCAGCGCATGTACGAACTCATCGCCACCGAGGCCGGGCATCCGGCCGTCGCGGCGTTGATGCGCCACGTCGACCTGTCCGACGACCCACCGCTTGGGCGCCTCGAGGCAGAGCGGCGGGCCGAGGAACGACGCCATCCGGTCGCTCCCTAGAGCCGGCGCACCGTCGCGATCCGGGGCGGCGAGGATTGTTTTCGTCACGATTGTCGGTTTTGGGTAGAGGTGCGCGTATGATCCGCGCCCGCGGTTCTTCCGTTTCTGCTCCCGATCACCTTCCTGAGGATTCCATGGCCGACGGCATTCCCGAAGACGACGAACTCGACGAGTCGATCGACGACGAGTTCAGCGAAGACGAAGAGTTCGACGCCGACGACGTCGAAGATCTCGACGACGCCGAAGACGTCGATGACGTGGAAGACGTCGATGACGTCGAGGAGGAGGAGGACGTCGCCGAAGAGGAAGCCGAACCGCGCCCCGCCCCGAGGAAGCGCCACACGGGTGACGACGACGACGAGGAGGAGGAGATCGACGACGACGACGTCGAAGAAGACCTCGGAGTGATCCTCCAGGCGCGGCTCGCGGCCGCCGAGGGTGACGAGGACGAGGAGGACGAAGGAGCCGTCGCCCTCGACGTCGAGGACCGGTCGAACAAGGCGAACCGGGTGCAACCCAAACGGCCCGAGGAGTTCGTGTGCCAGTCGTGCTTCCTCGTGAAGCACCCCAGCCAACTGGCCGACGCCGAACACATGCTGTGCGCCGACTGTGTCTGACGAAGGAGAGAAGACCTCGGTGAGACGGAAGCTCGAAGACCTGCTCTATGCGCCCATCGGCCTGGTGACCGGCGCATCGCAGTTCATCCCCGAACTCGCCGAGCAGGGTCGGACCCAGGTGGCGAACGCCAGGATGTTGGGACGAATGGCGACCCGCATGGGCACCGCGAAGGCCGCCGACGGCCTCGCGGTGGTCGGAGCCAGGGCCAGGGAAGCCCTGGTCAGGGCGGGGCTGACCGGCCCCGACTCCGACGACCACACCGACGGGTCGGTCGCCGCTCGAGCCCGGCCGAGTGATGCGAAGGCCCCGACCGCCGAACCCGCGGTGGCGGTCGCCGTCGACGTGCCGGGCGCCGAGGACCTGTCGATCGTCGACTACGACAGTCTCGCCGCCTCCCAGGTCGTCCCCAGACTCGCCGCGCTCAGGCCCGACGAACTCGAGGCGGTCCGCCGCTACGAACACGCTCACCGCGGCCGCAAGACGATCCTGGGCCGCATCGCGCAGCTCCAGAGCTGACCGCCGTGGCCGGGCCCTGTCCGATCGAGGCGGCGCGGCCCGCCGAACCGGGGGACCGGGCCGTCGTCGAGGACCTGCGCACCGAGGCGCGCGCCACGACCGAGCAGCAGCGAGGTGGCGCCGCGCTGTGGGGCCGCGACCGTCCCCGCCGGCGCGTGGACCCCGTTCTGGCGGCGGCGCTGCAGGGCGCACCGGATGCGCTGGCCGTGATCGGCACGCTCGACGAGCAGCCGGTCGGCTATCTGCTCGCGCGGGTGGCCGACCCCGAAGCGTCACCCCGGGTCGCGGTGGTCGAGGAGTTGTGGGTCACGCCCCAGGCACGCGGCATCGGCGTCGGCGAGGCCATGATGGGCGCGCTCGTCGCGTGGGCACGGACCCGGCACTGCGGCGAACTCGACGCGCTCGCGTTGCCCGGAGACCGCGACACGAAGAACTTCTTCGAATCCCACGGACTCGTGGCCAGGGCGATCAGCGTGTCGCGCCGCCTGGAGTGAACTCCGGGTGCCTCTCAGCGCCCCTTCCACACCGGGGCGCGCTTCTCCGCGAAGGCGGTGATGCCCTCGGAGAAGTCTTCGGTGCCGAACATCTTCATCATGCCCTCGCCCGAGAGCTTCCAACCCACCTCGTCGGCCTCGTCGGTGGCGGCGAGCATGATCCGACGTGACTCGCGTACCGCGAGCGGCGCGGCCGTGGTGATCCGCTCGGCGAGCTGAACCGCCGTCGGGAGCGCCTCGCCCTCGGCGCACAGATGGTTGACGAGTCCGAAGGAGTGGGCGCGGGTCGCGTCGATCGGATCACCGGTGAGCGCGCACTCCATCGCGATGTTCCGTGGCAGTTTGCGGGGGAGACGGAACAGGCCGCCCGCACCGGCGACGAGGTTGCGCTTCACCTCGGGGATCCCGAAGGTCGCCGTGTCGGACGCGACGACCAGATCGCACGCCAGCACGATCTCGGTGCCTCCGGCGAGCGCCGGACCGTCGACGGCGGCGATGATCGGCTTGGCACGTTCGCGCTGGACGATCCCGCCGAAGCCACCACGTTCGGTCATCATCGCTCCGGGGTTCACGCTGATCTCCTTGAGATCGGCGCCGGCACAGAAGATGAACCCCTTGTCGGTCCGGGCGCCCGTGAGGATGCCGACCCAGGCGTCGTCGTCGTTCTCGAGTGAGTCGATGGCCTCCTCGATACCGGTCGCGACGGCACCGTTGACCGCGTTCCGGGCTTCGGGCCGGTTGATCGTGATGGTCGCGATGTGGTTGTCGAGTTCGTAGTCGATCATGGAGCAGAACCCTAACGCGTGCCGGATGGGTGGCCCGAGTGTCGCCGGCGGGGCGGGTCCGGCTACTCGGGTGTGTCCGCCCGCGCCGGGATGCCGCCGAACGCCGAGGCGATGGCGGGGAGACGGCCGGACAACTTCGCGACCTTCGTCTTCAACTCCTCCGACGGCTCGGCGGGAACGCCGCTCGGGACGACCCGATGGCGGATCGGCGCATAGGCGAGCGCATCGAGCAGCGCCACCCAGCGTCCGCTCGCGCTCTCGGCGCTCAGGGCCGCGTTGGTGGCGTCGACGATCGCGTCGGCGAGCGCCGGTGGCAGCGGGGCGCCGGCCTTGGGTGGACGCGAACTCAGGTTCAGAACCCGGGCGATCCGCTTGTCGTCGAGCGCGCTCTGGAGCTCGGCGAGCCAGGCGGCCTGGGCCCGTTCGACGCGCGCCGCCAGCTTGGTCCGGAGCTCGTCCGCGAGGGCACGGGTCTCCGTCGACTTCGCGTGGTCGTCGGCGGCGACCACGACGCTGCGCAGGTCGCGCAGGTCGACCTCGTCGATCTGCGCGAGCGCCGCGTCGGCGCGGTCGTGCCATTCGGCCTTCTGCAGGTCGCCGAGCAGCGACTCGGCCATCTGGACGAGCCGGTCGCCGGGAACCTCGGGCTGGCCCTGTGCGCGCCGTTGCGCGTTGTCGCGTTCGATCGCGGCCCGCAGATTGGGCATGCCGCCGCGAGAAAGTTGTTCGGCGACGGGTCGCTGCTCCTCGGCGAGCGAGTCGAGGAAGGCGTTCCGGTGCGCGTGGCCGGGCCGCAGGCGCGGTGCACGCGGTGCCCGCTTCTTCGCGGGCCGGCG
>JBDZVK010000019.1:0-4900 GCA_040255725.1 Actinomycetota bacterium | reverse complement strand
CCCGGTCCCGTGATCTCGGGTCGTCGCGGCGACGGTCGCGGCGTCCTCTGCCCTTGCGGCCGTCGCCGGATCTGCTGCGCGAACGCGAGGCGAGGTGGGAGGTCACCAGGGCGTCGTCGGGGACGTCGCCGGCGATCAACTCGAGGCGCTCGGGCTCGTCGCGTGGGGCCCGGTCGGGGATGACGCCGACGATGTCGTTCCCGTCGAGCCCGGTGGAGATCTCGACGCGGAACGTGTCGCCGACGCCCGCCCCCGAGGGCAGGGTCGCCACGGCGACATCTCCCTTCGGCTGGCGGGCGCCGGCGGCGCGCCAGGTGAAGGTGGCGTCGTCGCGCCGGCTGGTGAGCTCGATCTCGATCCTGCGGGACATAGTGACGCGACCCTACCGGTTCGGTCCGCTCGGCACGGAGCCGAACCGGCGGGTCGTCGACTCAGACGGTCGACGTCACTTGGTGTAGTAGAGGTTGCCCGGCCGGATGATCCCCAGCGAACTGGCCGAGGGGGTGGTGAGGCCGCTCACGTCGTTGCGGAAGACGTTGCCGTACAGGTCGAACAGCAGCGGCACGTAGACGACGTCCTTGGCCACCTGCTCCTGGACCTTGTCGTAGAGCTCCTTGCGCTTGTCCTGGTCGGTCGTCGAGCGGGCCTCGTTCAACCAGTCGTCGACGTCGGGGCGGGAGTACTTCACCAGGTTGGTGGTTCCGCCCGTGATCAGCGCGTTGTAGACACCGTTCGGATCGGCGATCTGGGGCGAACGGAAGCACGCCACGCCCCAACTGTTGTCGCTGCCGCTGAGCAGGATGTTGACCAGGACCGCCTGCTCGACCTGCTTCAGCTTGGCGTTCACGCCCACGGCCTTGGCCTGTTCCTTGAGGATCTGGAAGATGCCGCTCGACTCGGGGGTGTTGATGCACAACGCGTTGACGTCCGGGTTGACACCGGCTGCCTTGACCTTGTCGACGAGGGATTTCGCCTTGGCGACGTCGGTCCGCGGGAGCTGACCCTTGGGGTCGTACCACGGGCTGGACGACGGGATGAACCCGTACGCAGGCACCCGGGTGCCCTTGTAGTACTTCTGGTTGATCTCGTTGCGGTTCACCGAGTAGTTGAACGCCTGGCGCGATGCGAGCGCCGTCGGGTCGTCCAACGAGCGGATCGCCGTCTCTTGCGCGGACTCGCCCGGCTTCGCCTCGACGCCGAAGGGCGGGTGGGTCAGGTTCAGCACCAGGATCGTCGAACTCGAGCCTTCCGAGGGCTGCACGCTCAGGCTCTTGTCCTTCTTGGCCTGCACCAGGTTCGAGGTGTCGGCGGTCTGCATGATCTGCACACCGTTGGACTGCACCGCCTGGAGGCGGGTCACCGAGTCGTCGAGCGGCTTGAAGATGATCTTGTCCAGATAGGGCAGTTTCGCGTTGTCGTTGTCGGGGTCGGTTCCGTAGTACCGGTCGTTCTTCACCAACGTGTACGAATCGCCGGACTTCGACTGGTAGACGAACGGGCCGGTGCCGATGAGGTGCGCCAGGTCAGGGGTGTTGGGGTCGGGTGCCGCCTCACGTGCGGAGGATTCGGTGATCCACCCGAGGCCACCGCCGGTGAGCTTGCCGGGGAAGTCCACGACGCCCTCTTTGAGCGTGTAGACGACCGTCAGGTCGCCGGTCGCCCGGACGTCGGAGATGTTCTTCGCGTCGGACGCACAGGCGCACTTGCCGCCCGAACCGTCGGGGGTGCGCACCCAGTTCGTGTGGTCGACGACTTCCTGGGCGGTGAGCGGCTTGCCGTTCGAGAACTCGACGCCCTTGCGCAGGGTGAGGGTCCAGGTCTTGAGGTCGTCGCTCGGCACGAGCTTGTCGGCGAGCTGGTTGTAGCGGTGGTCGCTGTTGTCGGTGACGGGCTTGCCGGCGAAGGTGTCGTCCTTCGCGTCGCCGTAGCTCACCAGCGGGTCGAACACGGCGTAGGCCATCTGCACGTCGGCCGGTTGGATCACGTTCCCGTTCGGTGACGTGTCGAGGATGTCGCTCTCGACGCCGAAGGTGATCGTGCCGCCCTTGCGAGGCGTGCCCTTGTGGACCGGCTGGTTGACGATGTCCTTCGGGAACAGTCCCGAATCGCCCGTCTCGCCGCCCGTACCGGTGCTGGTGCCCTGCGAGCCTTGGTTGCCCGAGCTCGTGTTGTCGTTGCTACAGGCGCCGACGAGCAACGTCAGCACGCAGAGCGCAGCGATCCATTTCAGTGGTTTCTTCGACACAGGTTCCTTCTCCATTCGATGGCACAGCTCACCGGAGCAGCGTAGCCGAGGCGATCGGCCGCCCGATTCGCTTCGGTCACTTGGTCCGATACAGGGTTGCCGGCCGGATGATCCCGAGTGAACCCGGCGACGGCGTCGAAAGGCCGCTGATGTTCTTGGCGAAGACGTTGCCCCAGTAGTCGAACAGCAACGGGATGACGAACTTGTCCTTGGAGACCTGGACCTGGATCTTGTCGTACAGTTCCTTGCGCTTGGCCTTGTCGTTGGTCTGACGCGCCTCGTTCAGCCATTTGTCGACATCGGGGCGCGAGTACTTCACCAGGTTGGTCGGGCCGCCGGTGATGAGCCCGCCGTAGATCCCGTCGGGGTCGCTGAGCTGGGCGCTCCGGAAACAGGCGGTGTCCCACGGGATGTCGTCGGAGCCCGACAGCAGGGTGGTGACGAGGATCGCCTGTTCGACCTGGCGGAGCTTCGCGTGGATCCCGACCGCCTCGCCCTGGTCCTTGAGGATCTGGAAGATCCCGGACGCCTCCGGCGTGTTGATGCACAGGGCGTTCACGGTCGGTGCCATGCCCTTGGCCTTGAGCTCGTCGACCAGTTCGGTGGCCTTGGCCTTGTCGTAGCGGGGGAGTTGGCCCTTGGGGTTGTACCAGGGACTGTTCGACGGGAAGAACCCGTATGCCGGGACCCGGGCGCCCTTGTAGTACTTCTGGTTGATCTCGTTGCGGTTGATCGAATAGACGAACGCCTCACGCGCCTTGATCGCATCCGGGTCGTCCAACGATCGGATGGCGGTCTGCTGGGCGGATTCACCGGGTTTCGGTTCGACGCCGAAGGGCGGATGGGTCAGGTTCGTCACCACGATCGTGGAGCTCGAGCCCTGGGCCGGCTGCACCTTGAGGTCGGCGTCCTTCTTCGCACCCACGAGGTTCGAGGTGTCCGCGGTGCCCATGATCTGCACCGAACCCGACTGCACCGCCTGGAGTCGGGTCACCGAGTCGGCCAACGGCGTGAAGGTGATCTTGTCGAGATAGGGGAGCTTCGCATCGTCGTTCTTCGGGTCGGTGCCGTAGTAGT
Source organism: Actinomycetota bacterium (assembly GCA_040255725.1). Taxonomy (GTDB): domain Bacteria; phylum Actinomycetota; class Acidimicrobiia; order Acidimicrobiales; family Iamiaceae; genus JAFDWI01. Next base: position 1,578 of record JBDZVK010000019.1, on the reverse strand, counting down.
ACGGGTTCTTGACCACCGTGTAGGAGTCGCCCGAATGCGAGTCGTACTCGAAGGGGCCGGTGCCGACGAGCTGGTCGATGTCGGGTTTGTGCACGTCGCCGCGGGCCGACGACTCGGTGATCCAGCCGAGTCCGCTGCCGGTGAGCTGCGAGGGGAACGCCACCACGGGTTCTTTCAGGGTGTACTTCACCGTGAGGTCGCCCTCGGCGGTCACCGACGCGATGTTCTTGGCATTGGTCGCGCACGCGCACTCCGGCGAGTTCATGACCCATTGCGTGTGGTCGACGACCTCCTGCGCGGTGAGCGGCTTGCCGTTCGAGAACTTCACGCCCTTGCGCAGGGTGAGGGTCCAGTGCTGCAGATCGTCGTTGTCGGAGACGAACGAGTCGGCGAGCTGGTTGTAGTGGTGGTCGGTGTTGTCGGTGACCGGTTGCCCCTCGAACTCGGGGTCGTCGGGATCGCCGTAGGTCAACAGCGGGTCGAACACGGCGTAGGCCATCTGGACGTCGGCGGGTTGGATGACGTTCTGGTTCGGCGAGACGTCGAGGATGTCGCTCTCGACCCCCCAGGTGATCGCGCCGCCCTCGGACGGGGTGCCGTCGTGGACCGGCTGGTTGACGATGTCGGCGGGGAACAGGCCCGAGGACTGCTCGCTCGGCGTCGCCGTCCCACCGGTGTTCGTCGACGATGGTCGACTGCTCGTGTCGTTGTTGCTGCACGCTCCGGCGAGGAGCGCCAGCGCACACACACCGGCGCTCCAGCGCAGCCACCTACGGCTCACCGTCGATCGAGTCACGTGATCCCCTTGGATGTCGGCCGGACCCACCCCCAGTGACGGGTCCGGAATCTCGCCATCCTAACCCATTCCGATGGCGTCGGTGTGACACGCGGCACCGAACCCGCGGCCGGTCAGCTCCTGAGGTACAGCTCGCCCGGTGCGATGATGCCCAGCGAGCTGAACGACGGCGTCGACAGACCGCTGACCTTCTCGGAGAACACGTTGCCCCAGTAGTCGAACAGCAGCGGGATGACGACCACGTCGCGGTTGAACTGCTCCTGGATCTTGTCGTACAGCTTCTTGCGCTCGGCGACGTCCGCGGTCCGGCGGGCCTCGTTCAACCACTTGTCGACCTCGGGTCGCGAGTACTTGACCAGGTTGGTCGGCCCGCCGGTGATGATGCTGCCGTAGACGCCGTCGGGGTCGGCGAGCTGCGGCGAGCGGAAGCACGAACGGTCCCACGACAGGTTCGTGCCGCCGCCGAGCAGCGTGCTGACCAGGATGGCCTGTTCGACCGGTTGGAACTCACCGGTGATGCCCACGGCCTTGCTCTGTTCGGACATGATCTGGTTGACCCCGGACGCTTCGGGGGTGTTGATGCAGATGCTGTGGACGTTCATCTTCACCCCGGCCGCCTCGACCTTCTTCACCAGGGCCCTGGCCTTGGCCTGGTCGAAGCGGGGGAGTTGGCTCCCCGCGTCGAACCAGGGGCTGTTCGAGGGGAAGAACCCGTAGGAGGGCACCCGGGTGCCCTTGTAGTACTTCTGGTTGATCTCGTTGCGGTTGATCGAGTAGTTGAG
>JBDZVK010000018.1:16067-18160 GCA_040255725.1 Actinomycetota bacterium | reverse complement strand
TCGCCTTCCCAGTGGTAGGCGACCTGGTCGCCGTGACCGGCCTCGACGTGGCGGTCGAGGCAGTTCTCGGCCACGTTCAGGGTGCCGTCCGCGAACCACTCGGCGTAGGGGAGCTGCCAGTCGAGCACCTTGGTGAAGGGTTTGCGCCAGGTGAGCAGCGCCCTTGCCTGTGCGGCCCAGAAGTCCTCCGATGAGCCCTTGGCCAACTCGTCGATGCCGTCCTCGAGCCACAGCGAACGGGCCTTCGCTTCCTCCGACGGCGGGAACGTCCGGTTCTCGTCCAGGAAATCCTCGATCGTGGCGCGCTCTTCGCTCATGTGCGACCCCTTTGCTCGACGGCGACGTTCGTCACGTTAGTGGTCCGATCGCCCAGAGCGCTCCGGCCCGCTCCCGGGGGCTCCCTGGCGAAAATTGGTCGGGGACGAGGAAGGTGGCGGACCGGCGGGCGAGGTCAGGCGAGATGGCGGACCAGCAGGGTCAGCGCGATCGAGGCCGTACCGGCGACGGCGCCGATGACCAGAAGCGTCCGAACCGCACGGCTCGACACGACCGGCCAGATGGCACGGGCCCAGGCGAATGCCACGGTGACCAGCGCCGTCTTCGTCGCGAACACCGCGACCGATGTGACCTGCCGCGTGCCGGGGTTGTCGATCGACCAGGGCACCGCTCCCCCGCCGGCGAACGCCGCCACGAACCACGCGGCGATCGCGATCACCCAGGCCTGGTCTACGAGCTGGGCGACCAGGCCGGGCAAGGCACCGACGCGTGATGAGGCCGCGGGGGCCATCGCCGCGATGGTCACGAATCCGGCGGCGACCGCGATTGCGGCCACGAGCGGGTGTACGGCGAACGTGGGGAGGCCCCAGACGTCGATGCCGCCGACGGACCCGCCGGCCTGCGCGGCGACGACCGCCGGGAGCGAACCGGTCCCCCATTGCGCGTGCACGACCCCCGCTGCCAATGCGATCAGGGCGGACATGCCGGCGCGTAGCGAGACTCGAGCCGTCCGGTCCGGCGCGGCGGGAGATTGCACGCGGTCCGGCGTGGCCGCGTCGAGCCCATGGTTGCCCCCGGGCGGCGGACCGAGATACTCGATGCACGCGTCCAATGCCAGCGCGATCGCCAGCACGTACAAGCCCAGGCCGGGCTGGGTGAGCACGAGCCCGGTCGAGACCGGCACGACGGCACCGGCGGCGACGACGAGGCCGAACCGGAGAGCCTGGGACCACACGAGTCGGTCCTCGGTGGCGGACCGGTCCGCGGGCATGGCCTCGACCCGTTGGATGTCGACGACGAGCTCGACGATCGGACGTACGCCTCGAGCGCCCTCGGGCCATCGTCGACCGGCCGCGCGGGGCTCCAGCACCGATCGGGCGAACCAGCCCAACAGGAACGCGCCGACGACGAGTGTGGGCACGATGACGGCGAGCCCGGCGGCGACCTGCTGCCAGTACGACGGTTGCAGACCGACGATCACGGCGCGTCGCCTTCGTCCGGCCACCGCAGCGCCGCGGACAGAGCGACCATCGCTTCACGGAACTCGTCGAGATCACCCGCGTCGGTGAGCACGATCGTGGCGATCGGGCGTGGCGCCGTCACCCGAGCCTGGTCGAGACGGTCGGCGTCGTCGCGTGCCACGACCACCACGTCGGCAGCCCACGGACCGGGTGCGATCGACACGCCGAGACGCGAGAGCCGACGACCTGTCTCGGTTCCCATCTGTGCCGCCACCGTCGCCGCCGTCGACGGATCGGGACACCACAGACGCAACGAACGACTTCGCGACCATGCCGTCAGGGTTCGCCACCAGGCGGGCAGACGGTCTCGTCGCACCAGTTGCGCGTCGGGGCGCACTTGGCGGAGCAGTGCGACGAGCACGACCGCCACGGCACTCCCGACGACGAAGGCGATGAGTATGGCCAGATACGCGCGCATCGCGGTCACCCAGCGCTGCCTGCGGGTTCCGACACATTTGGATTGGACGGCCCGGGTCGGTGGTTACGATGCGCTGCGCGCATCGTAACCGTGGGGTGTGACAGTGACGGGCCGTGCCCGCGGGCAGGGCCGAGCGGGCGGACCTCGACCGATCCACC
>JBDZVK010000018.1:9433-15967 GCA_040255725.1 Actinomycetota bacterium | reverse complement strand
GCCGGTCCACAGACAAGACCGGTACCGCTGCCCGCGGGCACGAACCCGACACACCGCGACGATCCGAACCAGCCAGCCCTGCCCGCGGGCACAAGCCCGACACACCACATCGACCCGAACCAGCCAACCCTGCCCGCGGGCACGAGCCTCCCACCCCAGGAGCAAGCATCGCAGGCACGGCCCGTGCCCGCGGGCACGGACCGATCAGGTCGTGAGTCCGGTCGAGACGCGGACCCCTACCGGTCCCCGGGCCGCATCCACCACTCGGAGACGCTCCACAGTGCCGTGCCCGCGGGCACGAACCCCTGGGCACGACCGACTCCGCCGCTACTTGCCCAGGGCGATCAGATGCGGGGTGGCGTGCTCGGCGAGGTTCGTGACCGGTCCCGGTGCGATGCCCAGGCCGACGACCACCACGAACGCGATCACCAGCGCCAGCTTCGCGCCCCACGGGATGACCACCCGTGGCAGGGCCGCGACCTTGTCCGACAGCGTGCCCGTGTACATCGCGATGATCACCTTCAGGTACAGGAACGCGGCGATCACCGCCGTCACCATCGCGACCAGTGCCAGCAGCCAGTCGCCGCCTTCGACGGCCGCCATGAGCACCTCGAACTTGGCGACGAACCCGACCGTGAAGGGCACCCCGGCCTGGGCGAGCAGGAACACCGTCAACAAGAACGCGAGCAGCGGCTGTCTCGACGCGATCCCGGCATAGTCGGCGAGCGAGTTGCGCCCGTCGCCGCGACGGCTGAGCAGACCCACGACCCCGAAGCTCCCCAACACCATGAAGCTGTAGGCGACCAGGTAGAACAGCGCCGCGGAGGTGCCCTCCTGCGACGACTGGGCGAGCGCGACCAGGATGAACCCCGCGTGGTTGATCGACGAGTACGCCAGCAGGCGCTTCACGTCGGTCTGGACCAGCGCGAACACCGAACCCACGATGAGCGTCAGCACCGCGACGACGTAGACGACCGGCTGCCAGTCGAGCCGGTAGATGTCGAACGCCGTGGTGAACACCCGCAGGAAACCGACGAACCCGCCGATCTTCACCGCCGATGCCATGAAGCCCGAGATCGGGGTCGGCGCACCTTGATAGACGTCCGGCGCCCACTGGTGGAACGGCACCGCCGCCACTTTGAACCCGAAGCCGACGATCATCATCATGATCCCGGCCAGCAGCAGCAGGTCGTTCGAGAACGCGTTCGCCGCCAGATAGTCGGCGATCGTCGCCAGATGCGTCGAACCGGTCGCGCCGTAGACGAGGGCGATCCCGTACAGGAAGAACGCGGACGACAGCCCGCCGAGGATGAAGTACTTCAGGGCCGCTTCGCTCGAACGGGCCCGCCGAAGATGGCTCCCCGCGAGCACGTACACCGCGATCGACATGATCTCGAGGCCGAGAAACATGACGATCAGGTCGTTCGCGGAGGCCATCACGACCGCGCCCGAAGCCGAGATCAACAACAACACGAACGGCTCGATCCCGACGAGGTCCTCTCTGACGAGGTACCCGTCGAGGAACAGCACCGCGAGGAACGCCGCCGCGCAGATCGTCGCCGTGGCGAACAGGGCGAACCCGTCGATGCCGACCATGCCGGCCACCGTCGTGAAGGCCCCGTGATCCTGGACCCTGTGCCACTGCGGGATCGTCGCGATGCCCGCCGCCAGTGCGACGAGTGCCGAATAGGGCCCGTAGACCTTGCGCGAGCGCGGGCCCCGGAGCAGCGACCCGGCGATCAACAGCACGAGCGCGCCACCGATGAGGATCAGGATCGGGGTGAGCGCGGCCCAGTCGACCTTCGGCAGGTCGACCTTCTGGATCGGCGGTTCGGCGGCGAGAACGCCCAGCAGGTTCATCGGTGCTCCTCGCCCTTGCTCGTGTCGTCACTCGTCTGGTGGCTCACGCGCACCGCGCCGGGCGGCGCCTCGTGCTGCACGCCGATGCGCTTTTCGACGTGGGACTGCAGGTTCTGGACGCTCGGTTCGATGCGGTCGAGCACCGGCCGCGGGTACAGGCCGATCAGGAAGATGAGGACCACCAGCGGCGCGAGGATCGCGACCTCCGAGAATTTCAGGTCGTGCTCGACGGCCTCGTCGGGGTCTGGCGTGCCGTGGAAGGTCTGCTGGAACGCCCACAACAGGTACACCGCGGCGAGGATCACCCCGGAGGCGGCGACCACCGCCCACCAGCGACGGGTGGCGAAGGAACCGACCATGATCATGAACTCGCCGACGAAGCCGTTCAGGCCCGGCAGGCCGATCGACGCGAACGTGAACAGGATGAACAGCCCGGCCAGCACCGGCGCCTTCTTCTGCATGCCGCCGAGGCCGGTGAACAACCGGGTGCCCCGCCGGGTCTCGATGAACCACACCAGCAGGAACAACGCCGCGATGATGATGCCGTGGTTCACCATCTGGACCACCGCGCCGGTGATCGAGATCTTGGTGATCGCGAACACGCCGAGTGCGATGAACCCGAGGTGCGCCACCGACGAGTACGCGACGACCCGCTTCAGGTCCTTCTGCATCGCCGCCATCACCGCGCCGTAGAGGATCCCGATCACGCCGAGCGTGACCATGAGCGGACCGAAGTAGTCGGCGGCCTCGGGGAACAGGTACACGCCGAACCGCAGGAAACCGTAGGCACCCAACTTCGCCATGACCCCGGCGACGATGATCGACCCGGCCGTCGGGGCCTCCGTGTAGGTGTCGGGCAGCCAGGTGTGCAACGGGAACAACGGCATCTTCACCGCGAAGGCGATCGCGAAGCCGAGGAACAGCCAGCGGGCGGTCGTGTTGGCGACCCCCGGCGAATTGGCGAGCGCGATCAGATCGAAGGTCGTGTGTCCGGTGCTGTGGCTGTTCAGCACCACCAGGGCGATCATCGCGACGAGCATGAACGCGGAACCGAACATCGTGTAGAGGAAGAACTTCATCGCCGCTGGTCGGCGGTCGGGACCTCCCCAGCCGACGATCAGGAAGTACATCGGCGCCAGCACCAGCTCGAACATCACGAAGAACACGAAAAGGTCGAGCGCCAGGAAACCACCCAGGCAACCGAACTCCAACAGCAGGATCCAGCCGGCGAACGACTTCGGGTCCGACTTGACCGGTGCCCCCAAAAGGGCGATCGGCACCAGGAGCGCCGTGAGGGCGACCAACCACAGCGAGATGCCGTCGACGCCCAGGTGCCAGGAGATCCCCCACTGCTTCAACCACACGACCCGGTCGATGAACTGGAACCCGTTCGCGTGGTCGAGCGCGTTCGCGCCGCCCGACGCGAACTCAGGGTGGATCTGGAACTGGATCACCAGATAGACGACCAGCGCGAGGGTGCCGAGCGAGAACAGCACGCCGACGTTGCGCGCCGTCGCGGCCCGCCGCGACGGGATGAGCGCGACCACGCCGGCACCGATCGCCGGCAGGATCACCAGCGCGGACAGCAGTGGGAAGTTCACGGTTTCGGTGGCGAGCAGCATTCAGAAGGACGCCCGGTAGAGAACGAAGAGCAGAAGAAGTGCTGCGCCGGCGGTGAGGCCGAGCGCGTAGTTCCTGACATGGCCGGTCTGGACGCGACGGGTCCGGTCGGCGCCGGCGCTCAACAGGCGCGCGGTGCCGACCACCGCGCCGTCGATCACGACCCATTCGAACGTGGTGGCCAGCCAGTGCGAGGCCCGGCGCACCGGACCGCCCATGAAGGCCGAGATGCCCAGGTCGTAGTACCACGAGTTCATGAGGATCTCGGGTTCGTAGCGCAGTTGCTCGTCACGGGTGGTGGTGAGACGTTGGTAGACGAAGTACGCGCCGGCGATGCCGATCACCGACAACACCACGACGGCGATCTCGAGGCCCCATTCGGTCGCGGCCGGGATGTGCCAGGTCGACTCGCCCAGGTGCACCGAGGGCTCCAGCCAGTGCTCGAGCACCGCGAAGCGATCGCCGAAGGGCAGGTTCAGGATGCCGAGCACCGTCGCGCCGACGGCGAGCACGACGAGCGGGATCGTCATCACTGCGGGTGCCTCGGTCGGCTGGACCGGCGCGCCGTGCTCGACGTGGTGCGGCGCGCCCGGGCCGGTCGGCAGCGGGTTGCCGTTCGCGTCGACCGTGGGGTGCTCGGCGTGGGCGTCGGCGGTGTCGGCGTCGACCGCGGTCGGCTCCAGTTCGGTCCAACGACGTTGTCCGAAGAAGACCAGCACCACCTCACGGGTCATGTAGTACGCGGTCAACAGTGCGGTGAGCGCACCGATCGCCCAGAGGATCGGCGACTTGTGCCACGCCATGCCGAGGATGTCGCCCTTGGACCAGAACCCCGAGAACGGCGGGATGCCCGCGATCGCCAGCCACGCCACGATGAACGTGGCACCGGTGATGGGGAAGAACTTCCACAGCTTGCCGTACCAGGTCATGTCCTGTTCGCTGTTCATGCCGCGGATGACCGCCCCGGCACCGAGGAACAGCAACGCCTTGAAGAACGCGTGGGTGACCATGTGGAAGATGCCGGCCACGTACGCACCCGATCCGACGGCCATGACCATGTAGCCGAGTTGTGACACCGTCGAGTACGCGAGCACCTTCTTGATGTCGCGCTGGGCGATCGCGACGGTCGCCGCGAACAGCGCGGTGAGCGCACCGACGATGGCGATCGTCGTGCCCACCCACGGGTCGGAGGCGGCGATCAGCGGGTTGACCCGCACCAGCAGGTACACGCCGGCGGTCACCATCGTCGCGGCGTGCATCAGGGCCGACACCGGCGTCGGACCCGCCATCGCGTCGGGCAGCCACAGGTACAGCGGCAGCTGGGCCGACTTGCCGATCGCTCCCAGGAACAGGAAGATCACGATCGCCGAGATCGTGGTCGAGGCGACCGGACCGACGTTGGCGAAGATCTCGGTGTAGTTGAACGTTCCGAACGCGAGGAACGTGAAGAACATCGCGACCAGGAAACCCCAGTCGCCCACCCGGTTCGTGATGAACGCCTTCTTGCCCGCCGACGCGTTCGCGTCGTCCTGGAACCAGAAGCCGATGAGGAACCACGACGCCGCGCCGACTCCTTCCCAGCCGAGGAAGGTCACCAGCAGGCTCGAGCCGTTCACCAGGATCAGCATCGAGAACGCGAAGAACGACAGGTAGACGAAGAACTTGGAGAAGTCCGGGTCGCCCTTCATGTACCCGATCGAGTAGATGAAGATGATCGTCGCCACGAACGTGACGAACAGGCTCATGGTGACCGACAGCGGATCGACCAGGAAGCCCAGGTCGACGTGGAACGTGCCGGCACCGATCCAGGTGAACAGGTTCTGCTCGAACGCCCGCTCGTCGCCGGGCATCTGCTTCAGCCCGATCCAGGTCAGCACCGACGCCACGAACGCGCCGGCCATGCCGACCACGGCGAGCCACCCGGCGAAGGGTTCACCGAGGCGACGTCCGCAGGCGACGAGCACGACGAACGCGGCGATCGGCAGCGCCGGGATCAGCCACACCGCGTGCACGAGCGTGGGCGTGCTCTGGGCGGCCAGGGTCGTGGCGGCCGTCGTCATGGTCGGGTCGATGGTCAAGACTCGTCTCCTCCGCTCAGCCCTTGAGCACGTCGAGGTCGTCGGCGGTGGCGTCGGGACGGCGCCGCATGATCGCCACGAGGATGCCGAGGCCCACCACGACTTCTGCGGCGGCCACGACGAGGACGAAGAACACGCTCACCTGTCCGCCGATGTCGTCGAGCTCGTGGGCGAACGTGATGAACGCCAGGTTCGCGGCGTTCAGCATCAACTCGATGCACATGAACATGACGATCGGGTTCCGGCGCAACAGGAGCCCCCCGACGCCGATGGCGAACAGGATCGCGCTGACACCCAGATAGGCCTCGGGTCCGACGGTCGCGAACAGCATCATCGGCGCTCCCCGATCGCTTCGCCCGACTCGTTCTCGGCGACGTCGTCGGGATCGTCGTCGGTGTCGCGCTCGAAGGTGACGACCGGCTCGTCGCCGTCGATCAACTCCGAATCGGACCTGGGCCGGCGACGGGCCAACGCCACGGCGCCGACCACACCGATCACCAGCAGCAGCGAGGTGATCTCGAACGCGAACAGGTAGTCAGTGAACAGCACCTTCGAGATGTCGATGACGTTCTGGCTGCGCCCTTCGGGTTTCGCCGTCGACGACTCGGCGCCGGTGATCGTCCCCTTCAACACGGCGAAGAGCAGCCCCGCGGCGACGATGACCGCCGCCCCGAGTCCCAGCCACCGCTGCCCGACGAGCGGTTCGGTCCGCAGGTTCTCGAGACGGTCGATACCCACGAGCATGATCACGAACAGGAACAGCACGACGACCGCGCCCGCGTACACGATGACCTGGACCGCGGCGAGGAAGTCGGCCTGCAGGGTGAGGAAGAGGATCGCCATGCCGAACAGGGTGCCGACGAGACTCATGGCGGCGTAGACGGTGCTGCGGGTGGCGACGACCCCGACGGCTCCGGCCAGGACGATGAGGGACCCGACCGCGAAGATCACGTTGTCCATCAGCGGTCCCTCCCGT
>JBDZVK010000018.1:6973-9333 GCA_040255725.1 Actinomycetota bacterium | reverse complement strand
TCGAGGCCGGTCCGGGCGATGCCGTCCTCGGGCGACCACGGGCGGGGTTCACGCGACGACGACTCGAAGATCTCCTGGGCCTTGTTCGGTCGGACCTCGGTGTGCAGGAACACCGGCTCGGTCTCGACGGCGTCCTTGGTGTCCTGTGCGCCCTCGGGGGCACGCACCCCGTACCCGCGTTCGGCCTGCCAGGCGACCCGGCCTTCGTAGTCGGCGTCACCGCTGGGCGACGTGGCGCGCATCCACTGCGAGGTCCATTGGTCCTCGCCGTCGCGCCAGTCCTCCCAGGGGAGTTGCTGGGGACGGCCCGTCTCCTCGTCGACGAGCAGTTCGTTGCGGGTGTAGATCGCGTCGGCACGGTTCGTGAACGAGAACTCGAACAGCTTCGACTCGGTGATCGCCTCGGTGGGACACGCCTCGACGCACATGTCGCAGTGGATGCACCGCAGGTAGTTGATCTCGTAGACGAAACCGAAGCGTTCACCGGGCGAGTTCGGCGCGTCGGGGTCGTTGTCCCTGCCGCGCACGTAGATGCACCGAGCCGGGCACACCCCGGCGCACAGCTCGCAGCCGATGCACTTCTCCATGCCGTCCTCGTACCGGTTGAGGACGTGCCGGCCGTGGATCCGCACCGGCTTGGCCCGCTTCTCCTCCGGGTAGGAGGTCGTGACGCGCTGACGCTTGCCCTGCTGGGCGAACGAGACGAGGAACCCCTTCAGATAACCCATCGGCGACGCTCCTCGGGGTCACGGGAGGATCGGATCACGGTCATTCGAACACCTCGGCGAGGGCACGATCCGAACGCCCGACGCGGATGGCCGCCGCGAGCAACCCGCCGACGGCGAGCATCGCGACGATCACGATCGGGACCACGATCCACAGGTTCCAGTTGCGGTCGTCACCGATGCGGACCGCGGCCAGAAGGAGCAGCCACCCCAGCGACAGCGGGATGAGCAACTTCCAGCCAAGGTCCATGAGCTGGTCGTAGCGGAGGCGGGGCAGCGTCCCACGGATCCAGACCAGCACGTACAACAGCGCGATCAGCTTGCCGAAGAACCAGACCAGACCCCAGATCCACTCCGGACCGGGCGGATACCAGCCGTTGGGCCCACCCAGGAACAGGGTCACCACGATCGCCGACAGGGTGATCGCGTTCATGAACTCGGCGAGGTAGAAGATCGCGAAACGGAACGACGAGTACTCGGTGTTGAACCCACCGGTGAGTTCCTGTTCGGCCTCGATGATGTCGAACGGTGGTCGGGCGTGCTCGGCCAACGAGGCGATGAAGAACACGATGAAGGGCACCAGGCCGGTGACCCACAGGTTCCACGACCAGGTGTACTGCGCCGACACGATGCCCGAGGTGGTCAGGTGACCGGTCACCAGGAACACGGTGGCGACCGAGAGTCCGAGCGCCGCCTCGTACGAGATCATCTGCGCCGAGGCACGGACCCCCGACAGCAGCGGGTACTTCGAGCCCGACGCCCACCCGGCGAGCAGGACGCCGTACACGGCGATCGACCCCATCGCGAGCACGAAGAGCATGCCGATCGGCGGGTCGACCAACTGCAGGCGCGTGTGGTGTCCGAAGATCTTCACGACGCCGTCGGTGCCGGCGGCGAAGTTGCCGCTCAGGGGAACCACGGCGAAGGTGAGGAATGCCGGGAGCAGCACCAGGTACGGCGCGAGGCGGTACATCAGCCGGTCGGCCCGGTTCGGGATGATGTCCTCCTTGATCATCAGCTTCACGCCGTCGGCCAGGGTCTGCAGCAACCCGAACGGGCCGGCCCGGTTCGGTCCGATCCGGTTCTGCATGTCGCCGATGACCTTGCGCTCGAACCAGATCATGAGCATCACGGCGACCAGCAGGAGCGCGAATGTGATGATCGTCTTGACGACCACGAACAGCACGACGACCAGGCCGACGTGGCCGTCGGCGTAGAGCGGATCTGCACCGAGGATCACGACACCGTCTCCACGTGCACGTCGGTCACGGCCAGACCCGGCTCGATCAGGTCGACGCCCGCACCCGAGGCCGCGTCACGGGCGAACGCCACGACCCGTCGGGGCACGCCGCTGTCGCCGACGACGGGGACGGTGACCTGCCCGCGGGCGCCGCTGATGCGGACGAGTGCGCCGTCGGCGATGCCGAGCTGGCCGAGATCGGCCGGGTGCAGGCGTGCCGGTACGTCCGCGGGCGGGGCCGCGAGCGGTGCGAGGTGGGGCGACTGTTGCACGATGGTGCCCTGGTCGTACATCTTGCGGGTCACCACCAGGCGGTACGCGTAGGCATCGGGCGCCGGGATCTGCAGCTCGGGTGCCGGCGGGAGGCCGATCCCGGTTTCGGCCGGTGCCTCGAC
>JBDZVK010000018.1:0-6873 GCA_040255725.1 Actinomycetota bacterium | reverse complement strand
GCGGCGATCACCCAGTCGTCATGGGCGTTGCCCGGAGGGGCGACCGCCTGGGAGAGCCGGGTCACCCGTCCCTCGAGGTTGGTGGTGGTGCCGTCGGAGGCTCCGAATCCCGAGGCGGGAAGCACGACGTGGGCGTACCGGTTCGAGTCGTTCGCGAACAGGTCGACCGCGATCACGTTCGGCGTCGTCTGCAGCGCCCGTTCGGCGAGTTCGTGGTCGGCGAAGTCGGCGACCGGATCCGCACCCAGCAGGATCAGCGTGTCGATCTTGCCGTCCGCGGCGGCGGTCAGGATCCCGCGCGCGTCGAGTCCCGACGCCCCGGGCAGTTCGTTGGTCGCGATCCCCCAGCCCGACGCGACCGACGCTCGACCGTCCTCGAGGGTGACCCGACCGGGCAGCAACCCCGGCACGAGCCCCATGTCGATCGCGCCGTACACGTTCGACCGACGAAGCGTGGTGAGGAAGGTCGCGTCCTCGCGCCGTGCCAGGATCCTGTGCGCGACGTTGGTCGCCACGCCCGCGGATTCGGCGAGCGACGGACGTCCGAGCACCACCCGCAACGGCCCACGCGAGTCGTCGCCGAGCACTTCGGCGGCCCGGGCGAAGACCTCGGCGTCGACGCCGTCGGGCGCCGGACCGCCACTCAGCAGCGCGTCGATGACGTCGGGCCCGGTGCCGGGGCGCGCCCGCACCGAGGCCGTGGCGAACGGGGTGATGCCGCTCGCGGTCGCCGAGACCTCGACGACCTTCGCGCCGTCCCAGACCCCGGCGTGCCGCAGACGCAGGTACAGCACGCCGAGTTCTTCCTTGACGTCGTTGGCGTACACCAGGATCGTGCCGCCCGCGGCACAGGTCTCGGCGATGGTCGCCCCCGGCAGACCGAGGACCAACCGGGGGTCGAGCCCGTCGTCGAGTTGGGCGTCGACGTGGTCGGTGCCGATCACACCCTTGGCGAGCTTCGCCCACGCGTACTGCGCCTCGTTCGTCAGATGGGCGCCACCGAGTACGGCGACACTGCCCGCTCCGGCGTTGTCGAGCGCGCCGGTGACGGCCTCGGCCACCCGGTCGAGGGCGTCGTTCCAGCGCACCACTTCGGGCTCGGACTGCGCGTCGCGTCGGGTGAACGGTTCGGTGAGCCGCTCGCCCCGCTCGAAGGCCTCGAAACCGAACCGGCCCCGGTCGCACAACCACGACCAGTTGACGGGTTCGGAGTCGACCCCGTCGAAGCGCAGCAGTTCGTCGCGGGAGGTGTCGATCACGATCCGGCAACCCACCGCACACCCGGTGCAGGTCGATTCGGTGTGGGCGAGGTCCCAGGGCCGCGCCTTGAACCGGTAGGGGGTCGAGGTGAGCGCGCCCACCGGGCAGATCTGCACGGTGTTGCCCGAGAAGTACGACGCGAACTCGTGGTCGGGGAACGTGTTGATCTCGGTGGCGTTGCCCCGGTGCAGGAAATGGATCAACGGGTCGCCGGCGACCTCCTTGGCGAACCGGGTGCACCGGTCGCACAGGATGCAGCGCTCACGGTCGAGCAGCACCAGCTCCGACACGTCGATCGGCTTCTCCTTGTGCCGCTTCTCCTCGACGTACCGGCTCTCGCCCGGACCGTGCGACATCGTCTGGTCCTGCAGCGGGCATTCCCCGCCCTTGTCGCACACCGGACAGTCCAGCGGGTGGTTGATCAGCAGGAACTCGAGCACGCCCTCCTGGGCCTTGACGACGGTTTCGGTCGCGGTCTCGACCGTCATGCCGTCGCTGCACTCGATCATGCACGAGGGCTGCAGCGCGGGCCCGCGCCCGGTGTCGATCTCGACCAGGCACATCCGGCACATGCCCACCGAGTTCATCCGGTTGTGCCAGCAGAATCGGGGAATGTAGGTGTCGTTGCGCTCGGCCGCGGCGATGACCAGTTCACCCTTGTGGGCGTCGATCGTCCGACCGTCGATCGTGACCTGCACGGTGGAGACGTCTTCGTTCGTGTCGGTCATGACGGGGTCTCCCCGGATGCGCCCGGGGCCGCCGCGGCGGCCGGGTCGGGTTTGGGCACGTAGGCGGCGCCCTTCATGGCGACGGTCACCTCGAAGCCCGTGCCCAGGTACCGTTCGAACTCCTCGGGGAACCGCCGCACGATGCTCGCCACCGACGGGGGCGCTGAGGGTCCGAGCGGGCAGATCGTCGTCTGCTTGGGCGGCCAGGTCAGTTCGGGTGAGATGTTGTCGCAGACGTCCAGCAGCAGGTCGACGTCCTCGGGACGGCCCTGGCCGGCGATGATCCGGTCGAGGATCCGTTCCATCCAGGTGGTGCCCTCACGGCAGGGCGTGCACTTGCCGCACGACTCGACGGCGAAGAACCGCACGAGCGTGCGCGACGCCTTGACCACGTCGGTCTCGGAATCCATCACGACGACGGCGCCCGAGCCGAGCATCGACCCGGCGTTGCCGACCGCCTTGGTCTCCAGCGGCAGGTCGAGGTGCTCTTCGAAGAACCACGGCGACGACGCCCCGCCGGGCACGAACGCCTTGAGGTCGCGGTCTTCGCGGATCCCACCGCAGTACCCGTAGATCAGGTCCCGGAACGTCGTGGTGCCGAACTCGACCTCGTGCACACCCGGGTTCTTGACGTGGCCGGACACCGCGAACAGTCGGGTGCCCCGGCTGGTCTCCGCACCGAGCGCGTGGAAGGCCTCGGCGCCGTTGGTCATGATCCAGGGCAGGTTCGACAGCGTCTCGACGTTGTTGACAACGGTGGGTTGCAGGTACAGACCCTTCGCGGCCGGGAAGAACGGTGGCTTGAGACGCGGCATCCCGCGGTTGCCCTCGAGGCTCTCGATCAGGGCGGTCTCCTCGCCGACGATGTAGGCGCCCGCGCCCCAGTGCAGCACGACGTCGATGGAGAAGTCGGTGCCGAGGATGTTCCTGCCGATGTACCCGGCGGCGTACGCCTCGTTCAGCGCCGCGCCGAGCCGCTCGTGCGCCAGGGCCATCTCGCCCCGGCAGTACAGGAAGGCCTGGGCGCAACCGATCGCGTAGCAGGCGATGAGGATGCCCTCGATGAGCTGGTGCGGATCGCGCTCCATCAGGATGCGGTCCTTGTAGGTGCCCGGTTCCGATTCGTCGCCGTTGACCACGAGGTACCGTGGCCACACGCCCGGCGGGCAGAACCCCCATTTGACCCCGGCGGGGAACCCGGCGCCGCCGCGCCCCAACAGCGAGGCCTCCTTGACCTGGGCGGTCACGTCGTCGGGCGGCAGTTCGAGCGCGGCGCGCAGCCCCGCGTAGCCACCGGTCGCCTCGTAGCGAGCGATCGTGTGCGCGTCGTCGTGGGCGGCGAGACGCCCGGTCACGATCCGGGGGATCTCGGTGGTGGTCGTGTCACTCATGAAGCGGTCCCCTGCGCCTCGGCGGCCTCGGCGGCCTCACGGTGCCGCTTGATCCACACCGGTTCACCGCCACCGGAGACGAGCGCCGGCCCGTTGCGGCGCTCGTCGGGAATGTGTTGACGGAACGCGGGGCGTGAAAGCGTGCCGTGCGGCGGGATCTCGTCGTCGAGGGCGCCGGCACGGAGCTGGGTCACGAGGGCGTCGAAGTCGGCGTCGGTGACCCGGTAGCGGTAGCGGTAGTTGACCTGCAGGCACGGCGCCTCGGTGCACGCCGCCTGGCATTCGGCCCGTTCGATCGTGATCGCGCCGTCGGCGGTCGTGCTGCCTGTCTTGACCCCGAGCGTGTCCTCGGCGTGGCTGATCAGATCCTCGGCTCCCATCAACGCGCACGCGATGCCGTGGCAGATGTTGACGAGATACCTGCCCACCGGTTCACGCTTGAACATCTCGTAGAAGCTGCACGTGCCCAACACCTCGGCCGGGGTGACGCCGACCAGTTCGGCGATGTGGATCATCGCCTCGTCCGACACGAAGCCGTCCTGCTCCTGGGCCAGGTGCAACAGGGGGATCAGCGCGGACTTCGGGCGCGGATAGTGGCCGATGAGTTCCTTGGCCAGTTCGGTGTTCTCGGGGTTCAGTCGTGCCACGGGACTTCCACGGAATCGCATCGGGCTCGTCGCGTGCAAAACGGTGCGGGAAACGAAGGGAAAACGCTCCTCACCGGTCGACCTCGCCGAGGATCGGGTCGATCGAGGAGATCACGGCCACCGCATCGGCGATCGTGCCCTCGTGCATCATGTGGGGCAGACACTGCAGATGGATGAAGCTCGGCGGGCGGACGCGCACGCGCCAGGGTTTCCCCGTCCCGTCCGCCACCATGTAGCAGCCCAGTTCGCCACGGGGCGACTCGACTGCGGCGTACGCCTCACCCGCGGGCACCTTGATGCCTTCGGTGAACAACTTGAAGTGGTGGATGAGCGCTTCCATCGACTCGTCGATGCGGGCCCGCGGCGGCGGGGTGACCTTCTTGTCCTGCACCCGGTAGTCGCCCTTGGGCATCTTGTCGACGATCTGGCGCAGGATCCGCACCGATTCGCGCATCTCGTTCAACCGCACCGAGTAGCGGTCGAAGCAGTCGCCGTACTGGCCGACGACCACGTCGAAGTCGACCTGGTCGTACGCGAGGTAGGGCATGTGCTTGCGCAGGTCCCACGCGTACCCGGTCGCCCGCAGGATCGGGCCGGTCGCGCCGAGTGCCAACGCCTCGTCGGTGGTGATCACCCCGACGCCCTGGAGCCGCTCCTGCCAGATCGGCTGGTTCGTCAACAGCACGTCGTACTCGTCGAGGCGCCGGTCGAATTCGTCGCAGATGGCGATGATCTGCGACTTCCAACCGTCGGGAAGGTCCACGGCGGTGCCCCCGACGCGGATGAGGTTGTGGTTCATCCGCACCCCGGACATGCCTTCGAGGAACCGCAGACAGATCTCGCGATCCCTGAAGCCGTACAGCATCATCGACACCGCGGCCAGGTCCATGCCGTTGGTCCCGTTGAAGGTCGCGTGACTGGCGAGCCGGTTGACCTCGCACAGCAGCATCCGGATCCACACGGCACGTTCGGGGAGTTCGATGTCGAGCAGGCGTTCGGCGGCCATCGCGTAGACCAGCTCGTTGAAGATCGGCGAGAGGTAGTCCATCCGGGTCACGTTCGTGGCGCCCTGGACGTAGGTGAGCTCCTCGCCGGTCTTCTCCATGCCCGTGTGGAGGTAGCCCATCACCGGTTTGACCCGGAGGATCCGTTCACCGTCGAGTTCGACCATCACCCGGAGCACGCCGTGGGTGGAGGGGTGCTGCGGACCGATGTTCAGCACGGTCGTGTCACCCTCGTCGGGGTCACGGTCGGCGAGGATCGCCGCGTCGGACTCCGACAGGCGCATGACCGAACCCGATTCACGCAACGCCTCGACGCCGGTGATCAGGCTGCGCGGCCGCAACTCCTGGGTCCCTTCCGAGGTCAGGTCGCTCGGCTGGTGGGTCGTCTGGGTTGTGGTCATGTCCGGACCTCGGAGACGATGCGGGGTGGGGTGGTCACCGGCTCGGCGCGCCCTTGAACTGCACCGGGATGGCCCCCACCGAATAGTCCTTGCGCAGCGGGTGCCCCTCCCAGTCCTCGGGCATGATCACCCGCGTCATGTCGGGATGCTCGTCGAAGACGATTCCGAACAGGTCGAAGATCTCACGTTCCATCGCCTCGGTTCCCGGGTGGAGCCGGAACAGTGACGGGCACGTCGGATCCTCGCCCGGAACCTGGACCCGCAGCCGGATCCGACGGCGCTCCGCGTGATCGATGAGCGTGACGACGACCTCGAAGCGGCCGGGCTCGACCCCGTCTGGAAGTGCCCGGTCGGCCGGGTACGCGAGATAGTCGACCGCGGTGGCGTCGACGCACTGGAGGTACCCGTCGGCGCGGAGGGCCCCGGTCACCTCGAGCAACCGTTCACGCGGTACGTGCAGCACGTCCTGGGTGTGGCTGACCGTGAGCGGGCACCCGTGGAGTTCGGGGGCCGCTTCGACCGGCGCTTCGGTGTCGCCTTCGTCGGCTGCGACGACCTCGTCGGGGGCCATCAGCGACGCACAGCCGAGAGTTGGACGGGCGTGGCGCGGGCCGAGGGCTGTTCTTCGATGTGCACGCCGGCGCCGCCGCCGTTCTCCGCGCGCCGTCGGAAGATCTCGTCCGAGCGGATCAGCCCGTGCAGGGTCACGATCGAGTGGATCAGCGTCTCGGGGTTCGGCGGGCAGCCCGGGGCGTACACGTCGACCGGGATCACCTCGTCGACGCCCTGGACGATCGCGTAGTTGTTGAACATGCCACCGGTCGACGCGCACACGCCCATCGAGATGACCCACTTGGGTTCGGTCATCTGGTCGTAGATGTTGCGCAGCACCGGTGCCATCTTCTGGGAGACCCGCCCGGCGACGATCAGGATGTCGGCCTGCCGCGGCGACGCCCGGAAGACCTCCATGCCGAACCGGGCGAGGTCGTAGTGCGGGCCGCCGGCGGCCATCATCTCGATGGCGCAACACGCGGTGCCGAACGTGGCACCCCAGCTGGAGCGGTAGCGCACCCAACGGAGGAAGTCCTCGAGCTTGCCGGTGAGGAAGTTGTGTTCGATGCCCTCGAGGCCGTGTTCTCTGATGTCGGAGAGCTGTCCCATCAGCGGGTCACCTCCGTCGGTCGTTCGGCGTTCATGCCGCCACCTCCTGGTTCGGGTCGCGGCCCTCGAGACCGACGAGACGCACGCCGTCCGCGTCGGTGGAGCGCTGCACCACCTCGGTCGGTCTGCGCACGAAATCGGCCGGACCCCATTCCAGGGCACCGTTCGCGATCAGGAAGATCAGGCACGCGATCACGGCCACCGAGAACAGCGCCATCTCGATCAACCCGAACAGGCCGAGCGACCGGTACATCAGCACGTAGGGATACAGGAAGATGACC
>JBDZVK010000297.1:0-3334 GCA_040255725.1 Actinomycetota bacterium | reverse complement strand
GCGAGGTCGTCC
Organism: Actinomycetota bacterium; assembly: GCA_040255725.1. Classification (GTDB taxonomy): domain Bacteria; phylum Actinomycetota; class Acidimicrobiia; order Acidimicrobiales; family Iamiaceae; genus JAFDWI01. The sequence goes on along the minus strand of JBDZVK010000297.1, from coordinate 3,322 downwards.
CACACGGCCATGAGGCGACTGCCGCCGGCCACGAGCGTGCGGACCTTGGTGGGGCTCAGCCAGTTCACATGGAGGTGCGCGATGGCGCCGTTGGCCAACTGCAGCGTGACATAGCCGATGCACGCCCGCCCGACGCCGAGTGGGTCGGCCGACTGTGCCGCGATCGAGACCGGCCGGCAGTCGTCCGGGAGGACGTAGTCGAGGATCGACAGGTCGTGGGGACCGAGGTCCCAGAACACGTCGACGTCGGGCTGCACGATGCCGAGGTTGACCCGCACCGAGTCGAGATACTGCAGGTCGCCGGCATCGCCCGAGCCGATCAGATCGTGCAGAAAGCGCACCGAAGGCGAGTAGCAGTACGTGTGGTCGCACATCAGCACGAGGTGGCGCTCCTCGGCGAGCTCGACCAGGTTCTCGCCGTCGGTCGCCGAGCAGGCGAGGGGCTTCTCCACGAGCACGTGGCGCCCGGCCTCCAGACACGCGCGGGCGATCGGCGCGTGGGTGGCGGCCGGCGTGGCGATCGCGACGGCGTTCGTGGCCGGGTCGTGCAACACCTCGTCGACCGTGTCGGTCACCCGCACCGAGGCACGGCCGCGGAGGACCTCGCGGGCCCGGTTCCGATCGCGGTCGCAGACCCAACGCAGCTCCGCGGTGTCGCAGTCGGCGAAGTTGCGGACCAGGTTCGGCCCCCAGTAGCCGGCGCCGATCACGGCGACGCCGATCGACGGGGTGGTGCCGCGCCGGTCACCCTTGTCGGAGTCGAGCATCAGGACCCTCCGTAGGTGGCGGTGACGGTGCCGCTCCTCGCGGCGAACACGGCGTAGTCGACGCCCTTGATCGACTCGACGGTGAAGGGCACGGGCGAGCCGTCGACCCGGATCGAGTCGATCGTGCCGGGTGACGATGCGCCGAACGGAGCAGCGGTCGATGTCGCCGGCACCATCGCCTGCAGGCCGACCGCGGCGGGGTCGGCGTCGATCGAGAACGTGAAGCTGCCGTCGTCGGCCACCGGCGTGGTGAAGCTCGACCGGTCGCGTGCCGCGAGCCAGGTCGACAGTTGACGGGCCGAGATGACGGGCACGCCGTGACGCAGGGCGGAGGCGACCACGGCGTCGGCGGTCGGCGAGTCGGCGTCGTCGGTGTGGGCGTTGACCCCGATGACGGCGTAGTAGCCGAGTGGCCCGGTGGCCGCGTCGAGAAGCGTGTCGATCGTCGCCGGTTCGGGTTGCCCGGATTCGTCGGTGATCTGGGTCGGAACCTGGTAGACGTCGATCAGCGATCCGTCGGCATCGGCGAACCGCATCGGGATGCCCGAGCCGGTGAACAACCCGGGGTGGGTCGCCGCGAGCTGTGGCGGCCACCAGTAGTAGTTGGCGTCGAGCCCGATCCCGTGCGCTCGCTCGGCGCGGGGCTCGCCCGACCAGTCGCTCCACACCACACAGTGGGTGCGGTTGCTCGACGGTGCCGGAATGCTGGGGAGCTGGGCCGCCAGTGCCGCGGCCTGTTCGGTGAGGGCGCGGTTCAGCGAGTCGTCGGTGAAGTCGTTGCAGCCGGTCGAGGTGTGGAGCGCGATGTCGAAGCCCTGGGCGGTGAACTGCGCGGCCTGGGCGTCGCTGATCGGCGTGCCGGGGAACACGTACGACGTGGCGCGCAGACAGGTCCACTCGGCGACCGAACAGCCGGCAGGGCTCTCGGCGGCGAGCTGCTCGAACCGGCCGACGGTGCCGCCATGGCCGTGGTCGTCACCGGTGAGCATGACGGCGGCCCGGTCGCCGTTCGGCAGATACCAGAAGCGGGGGATCGGCATGGTCGCTGCGGCGTCGGTCGTGATGATGTTGGCGAGCAGGCGTTGTTGCACGTCGGCCTGGGGAATGGCGACCTTGGTGAGGTCGAGCCAGTCGTGGTCGTTCGCCGACGAGCCGGTGAACAGGTCGGTCGAGCGGATCGGCGAGGTGCCGAGGCGGTGCTGGCCGGCCCAGGCGGGGTTGCCCTGACGGGTCTCGACCACGGACCGGGACAGGTCGTAGGTGAACGCCGACGCCGTGCCGAGGCCCACGGTGTGCTCGGTCACGGCCGGGACGGTGAGGTCGGTCGTGGCGTTCAGGTACAGGTTCGCGACGGCCGTTGCCCCGGCCAGCTCGTCGACGTCCGCGACGCCGTGGTACTGGATGGTCTGGTCGGTCAGCCCCGCGCCCGGTGACGTGGACGTGTCGATCCGGAGGTACGCGTCCGCAAGGGTGAGGCCCGTCGGGCTCAACCCGAACAGGTCTGCGAGGGACGCATCCGGGCGGATCCCGACGAGATGGCCGCCGCCGGTGACCCAGTCGGTCAGCATCGTGCGCTCGGCGGCCGTCACCGGGGTGGGGGCGAGCACGACCACCGCGTGGTCGGCCAACGTCGCGGGGGTGAGCGACGACAGCGGCGTGGTCGTGAACAGGTTCAGCCCTTCGGCGCGCAGGATCTCGGTGAGGTACGCGTCGGAGCCCCCGCCGGTTCCGGTCGCCACGAGGATCGGACCTCCCGCGCCGGCGAGCGGCACCGGCTTCGTCGTCGTGAACGACCAGGTGGTCGACGACGTCATCTGGTTTCCTGCCGGGTCGCGGGCGCCGGAGACCTCGACGGAGTAGGTCGTCGCGGGCGACAGGTCGCTCGAGGGGGTGAACGTGGCCACTCTCGACGGCGCGTCGTAGCTCACCGTGCCGGGCACGGCGACCCCGCCGGGTCCGGTGACGGCGATGGTCACCGAATCAGCGGCGACCGGCTCGCTGAAGCCGGCGGTGATCGGCGCCTCGGGGGCGACATCGGTCGCGTCCGGCAGGGGTGCGCGCGTGAGCACTCCGGGAGGGGTGGTGTCGACGGCGGTGGCCGTGAAGACGGGATCGACCCAGTAGTTGGTCGATTCGTACGAGTGCGTCGGGTAGGTCTGGGCGCCGTCGGCGAAGACGCCGTTGCCGCCACCGTCGCCGTCCTGGAAGGCGCACAGGGGCCCGACGCAGTGGGGAGCATCGGCGAAGTAGCCCGGGTCGGCCGAATAGTGCCCGGAATCGGTGTGGTACGAGACCACGTACTGGCCGCCGACGCTGATCGGTACGGGCTGGTCGAAGGAGACCTGCTGCCATCCCGAGGCGCTCTCGTCGGTGAAGGTGGCCGTGGCGAGGCGCTTGCCGCCGACGCTCCAGAGGCTGCCGGTGTGGGTTCCGGTGTTGGCCGCACTCTTGTAGAAGCGGACGCCGGTGACGTAGCCCGGGGTGCTCGAGGCGAAGCGCGTCCCCAGCTCGAGGGGTTGGCTCGACACGGCGTCGGTGACCGTGGGCGTGGGGGT
>JBDZVK010000296.1:0-3347 GCA_040255725.1 Actinomycetota bacterium | reverse complement strand
CCGGGCAACGCCCTGCCGATGCGCTACATCCCCGTCGGCACGGTCGTGCACAACGTCGAGCTCTCGCCCGGTGGCGGTGGCAAGATGGCCCGAAGCGCCGGCTCGAGCGTGCAGCTCGTCGCCAAGGAGGGCGACTTCGCCACGCTGCGACTGCCGAGCTCGGAGATGCGGCGGGTGCTCATCGACTGTCGGGCCACCGTCGGCCAGGTCGGCAACGTCGAGGCCGAGCTGATCAAGGTCGGCAAGGCGGGCCGCAACCGCTGGAAGGGCGTCCGCCCGCAGACCCGCGGCGTGGCCATGAACCCGGTCGACCACCCCCACGGTGGTGGCGAGGGCAAGACCTCCGGTGGTCGCCACCCCGTGTCGCCGTGGGGCAAGCCCGAAGGCCGTACCCGCGACAAGACCAAAGCATCCCAGAAACTCATCGTGCGCCGCCGCCGTACCCGCGGTTCTCGGAGGTAGGTCACCCCATGCCACGTTCGCTCAAAAAAGGTCCGTTCGTCGACGACCACCTGCTGGCCAAGGTCGACGACCTGAACGCCCAGGGGGCCAAGCGGGTCATCAAGACCTGGTCGCGGCGCTCGACGATCATTCCCGACATGGTCGGGCACACGATCGCCGTGCACGACGGCCGCAAGCACGTGCCGGTGTACGTCACCGAGTCGATGGTCGGCCACAAGCTCGGCGAGTTCGCCCCGACGCGGACCTTCAAGTTCCACGCCGGCCAGGAGAAGCAGGTCAGGGGTCGTCGCTGATGGCTTTCGGAGCAAAGACCAACGAGCGGCCCGGCACCCGCGCCCAGGCGCGCTACATCCGGATGTCGCCGTCGAAGGCCCGTGAGGTCCTCGACCTGATCCGGGGCCGGACCGTCGCGGAGGCCACCGAGATCCTCGCCCTCGTCGAGCGCGACGCCGCCCAGGTGATCGCCAAGGTGCTCGACTCCGCGGTCGCGAACGCGGTCGCCAACGACGATCAGGACCCCGACCGGCTCTTCGTCTCGGCGTGTTTCGCGGATGAAGGCCCGACGCTGAAACGGTTCCGTCCCCGCGCCCGTGGGCGGGCCACCACGATCCGCAAGCGCACCACCCACATCACGGTCATCGTGACCCGCATGACCGACGAGCAGGTCGCCCGTGCCGAAGCGGCCGAGGCCGCCTCGCCCGGTGGCGGCCGCCAGCGCCGGGTGTCGGCCTCGCGTGCCGCCCGGGTCGCGAAGAGCCGTCAGTCCGACGCCGAGAAGGCCGGGCTCGACGTCGACGGCGACACCTCGACCGAGCCCGAGACGACATCCGACGACGACGCCGTCGACGTGACCGAACCCATCGAGTCCGACATCGAAGAGGCGGCCGACGCCGAAGCTGCCGACGCCGACGAAGCCGCCACCGACGAAGCCGAGACCGACGAGGCCGAGGCCTCGGAGGGCGAGGCGGATGACGAAGCCGCCACCGACGAAGACTCCACGACCGAGACAAAGGAAGCCGATTAGATGGGACAGAAGGTCAACCCCTACGGGTTCCGCCTCGGCACCACCACCGAGTGGAAGTCACGCTGGTACGCCGACCGGCAGGCCTACGCCGACTACGTGATCGAGGACTCCACGATCCGTAGCCGCATCATGAACGACCTGCCGCACGGTGCGATCAGCCGCATCGAGGTCGAGCGCACCCGTGACCGGGTCCGCGTCGACGTGCACACCGCACGGCCCGGCATCGTCATCGGCCGCCGCGGCTCCGAAGCCGACCGCCTGCGCGGCGAACTCGCCAAGATCACCGGCAACAACCGGGTACAGCTCAACATCCAGGAGATCAAGGATCCCGAGCTCGACGCGGCGTTGATCGCCCAGGGTGTCGCCGACCAGCTCGCGAACCGGATCGCATTCCGCCGGGCCATGAAGCGTGCCGTGCAGAACGCCCAGAAGGCCGGCGTGCTCGGCATCAGGGTGCAGTGCTCGGGTCGCCTCGGCGGTTCGGAGATGTCGCGCACCGAGTGGTACCGCGAAGGTCGGGTGCCCCTTCACACGCTGCGCGCCAACATCGACTACGGCTTCCGTGAGGCCCGCACCACCGCCGGTCGCATCGGCGTAAAGGTGTGGCTCTACAAGGGCGACATCGTCCCGTACCGCACCCAGGTCAACGAGCGGATCGCCCAAGAGGCCGCCATGGCCGTGGGTGAGACCTCCGGCCAGGTCCGCGACCCGGGCGGTCGGGTCGTGTCCTCCGCGGCCCGCAAGCGCGCCGCCGCGGCGAGCCAGCCCGCCGAGGAGACCCCCGAAACCGAGAACGCTCCCCTGATCAAGGAAGCCGACCCGGAGTTCGAGCGTCTGCTCGCCGAAGAAGAAGAGATCGAGCGCACCACCCAGGAGCACTCCGAGACGCCGCACTTCCGTGCCGGGGACGGTGACTGAACCGTGTTGATGCCCAAGAAGGTCAAGTACCGCAAGCACCACCGGGGCCGCACCGGCGGCACCGCGAAGGGCGGCACCGAGGTCGCCTTCGGTGAATACGGGATCCAAGCCCTCGAGCCGGGTTGGATCACGGCCCGTCAGATCGAGGCCGCCCGTATCGCGATGACCCGTCACATCAAGCGTGGCGGCAAGGTCTGGATCACGATCTTCCCCGACAAGCCCGTCACCGCGAAGCCCGCCGAGACCCGCATGGGATCGGGCAAGGGCAACCCGGACCACTGGGTCGCGGTCGTCAAGCCCGGTCGGGTGCTGTTCGAACTGACCTACTCCGACCCCGAGATCGCCCGTGCCGCCATCGAGCGCGCGATCCAGAAGCTGCCCATCAAGGCCCGCTTCATCACCCGTATCGAGGGAGTGTGATGGCCACCGACACCTTCGACACCGACGTGTCCGACGCCGAACTGGTCGAGGCGTTGAGCGACTCCAAGAAGGAGCTGTTCAACCTGCGGTTCCAGCATGCGACCGGACAACTCGAGAACTCGGCCCGGCTGGGTCAGACCCGCAAGCGGATCGCACGGATCAACACCGAGCTGCGGGCACGAGAGATCGCCGCGGCCGAGGCCCTGGCGGCAAGTGAGGAGCAGGCGTGAGCCCGGACGACGCGAAAACCGAAGAAACGCAGACCAGACCGAACCCGCGCAAGGTGCGTGAGGGTGTCGTGGTCTCCGACAAGATGGACCGCACCGCCGTGGTCAGCATCACGAACCGCAAGCGTCACCCACGCTACGGCAAGACCGTGGCGCGCACGTCGAAGCTGTTCGTGCACGACGAGACCAACGACCTGAACATCGGCGACCGGGTCCGGATCGTCGAGACCCGCCCCGTTTCGAAGAACAAGCGTTGGCGCGTGCTCGAGATCGTGGAGCGGGCACGGTGAGCCGGA
>JBDZVK010000295.1:0-3374 GCA_040255725.1 Actinomycetota bacterium | reverse complement strand
CGGCTCAGGTACTCCTTGACGATGTCGTTCTGGGTGGTGCCCCGCAGGGCCTTCGCCTCGACGCCGTGGTTCTCGGCGTTGGCGACGTAGAGCCCGAGCAGCCAGGCGGCGGTCGCGTTGATCGTCATCGACGTGTTCATCTCGCCGACCGGGATCTGGTCGAGCAACTGGGCCATGTGACCGAGATGCACGACCGGCACGCCGACCTTGCCGACCTCGCCGCGGGCGAACTCCGAATCGGGGTCGTACCCGGTCTGGGTGGGCAGGTCGAAGGCGATCGAGAGGCCGGTCTGGCCTCTGGCGAGGTTGGTGCGGTAGAGCTCGTTGGAGGCCTTGGCGGTGGAGTGCCCCGAGTAGGTGCGCATCATCCACGGTCGGTCCGGTTCGTGGTTGACCTTCGACGCACCGTTCGAGCTGTTGTCCGCAGTCATGACTCCATTGTCTCGCGCACGACCGCCGATCTCCCACATTCTGATGGTCCAACGGCCCACCGTGCGTGGCCGGTGTGGTCGCGAATGGGGGCTTTCCCTGATGCGCCCACCGGGCGGGTGGGCGCATGCTCGTCGCATGGAACCTCGGAACCCCGAATCGGTCCGGACCGCGCCGACGGCGATCGCGATCGTCGCCGTGGTCGTCGGCATCCCCGTGCTCTACGCCCTGGTCGTGTACCTGATCGGGATGGCCGCATCGCCGCACCTCCCCGAGGGTCGGTGCGAGGGCATCGGATTCGGGTGCTCGCTTCCGCCGCGTGAGGCGGCGTGGCTGTACGGGGCGTGGTTCGGCGTGATCGTGGTTCCGGTGCTGTGGACGGCCGCAGCGGTGGTCATCTGGCTGGCGCGTCGCCGGTCCCCGCGGTGAGGCCCGACGGGAGCGGGAGGACGAGTGCGTCGCGCAGTCGCCGGAGGTAGTCGGCACGCGGGATCTCGACGACGCCGAGGGTGGCGAGGTGGTCGGTGCGCCACTGCACGTCGACGAGGCGTCCGGCGCCGCCGTCTCCGTCGTCACGCAGGAGCTCCACCAGGTGCACGAGCGCGACTTTCGACGCGTCGGTCGCCCGGTGGAACATCGACTCCCCGGCGAACAGTCCGCCGATCGCGAGGCCGTAGAGCCCGCCGACGAGATCACCGGTGTCGCGGTCGTACGCCTCGACGCTGTGCGCCCAGCCCAGACGGTGCAGCTCGACGTACGCGTCGCGCAGATCGGCGGTGATCCAGGCTCCCGACCGTCGAGGGTCGGCGCAGGCGTCGACGACCGCGTCGAACGCGCGGTCGACGCGGACGTGGTAGCGACGCAGCGAACGCCGCAACGAGCGGGTGACCCGCAGGGCGTCGAGGGGCAGGATCCCGCGTGGGTCCGGCGACCACCAGGCGAGGCGCCGGAACCGTCTCCCCCCGACGGGCATGGGAAACAGCCCCTGGCGGTACGCGGCCAGGATGGTCGCCGGAGCGAGGTCGGCACCGGCGCAGACCACCCCGTGGCGGTCGGCCTGGTTCGGATCGGGGAACTGCCACTTCGACGGTGGCGGTTCACTCGGCACGGGCACCTGAGAATACTGGTCGCGCCGGTCGGCTCGGGTCCACGGCCGGTCCGCTCTCGCCCGGTGGACCCCCGCGGCGACGATCGCACGGGGCTCGTCGCGACGGCGCCCGTTCGGTTCGGCCGGTGAGGGGGCGGGTCGCCTCCACCGGTACACTCGGGCCTCTGTGAAGACGAGTGTGGAACCCATCGAGGACAACAAGGTCAAGCTCTCCGTCGAGGTCGACGAGGACGAGTTCGAGACCCAGATCGACGCGGCGTTCCGCCGTATCGCGCGCGAAGTGCGCATTCCCGGGTTCCGCCCGGGAAAGGCGCCGCGCAAGATTCTCGAGGCGCATCTCGGGGTGGCGCCGGGGCGCGAGGAAGCGCTCCGCCAGGCCCTGCCCGAGTACTACGCGGACGCGGTACGTGCACACGACGTCGACGTCATCGCCCCGCCGGAGATCGACATCACCGCCGGCGAGGACTTCGGACCGGTCGCGTTCGAAGCGGTCGTCGAAGTGCGACCGGTCGTGTCGGTGGGTGGCTACGAGTCACTGCGCGTCACGATCGACCGTCCCGAGCCGACCGATGACGAGATCGACGAGCAGATCGACCGGATGCGGGCACAGAACGCCGAACTGAAGGCCGTGTCGCAGCCCGCGATCGACGGATCGTTCGTGCGGATCGACATCACCGGCTCCCAGAACGGCGAAGAGCTCGACGGCTTGACGGCCTCGGACTACGTCTACGAGGTCGGTGCGGGCACCGTCGTCGACGAGCTCGACGCCGAACTGCGCGGCGCGGAAGCCGGGGCGATTCTCGTCTTCACCGCCGATCACCCGGACCCCGAACAGCCTCCGGTCGACTTCCGGGTGCTGGTCAAAGAGGTCTCCGAGCAGGTGCTGCCCGACGCCGACGACGAGTGGGCCGCTGCCGAATCCGAGTTCGACACGATCGCCGAGTTGCGCGACGACCTGCGGCGGCGGTCCGCGACGGTCAAGAAGTTCCAGGCGCAGATGCAGCTCCGCGAGAAGGCCACCGAGGCGCTCGCAGCGTTGGTCACCGACGACATCCCGGCCACGATGCTCGGCTCCGAGGTCGAGGCCCGGATGCAGAACCTCTTCCAGCGCCTCTCGGCCCAGGGCGTGGACCTGAACGACTACTTCGCCCAGATGGGACTGAGCCCCGAGGAGTTCAGCGCCACCCTCGAAGCCGAGGCCGACCAGGCCATCAGGGTCGACCTCGGGCTGCGGGCATTGAGCGTCGCCGAGGAGATCGAGGTCGACGACGCCGACCTCGACGCGGAGATCGAACGGATCGCCGAACAGGTGGGCGAGAAGCCGACCAAGGTTCGCAAGCAACTCGACCGCAACGACCAACTTCCGTTGGTACGATCGGACCTGCGCCGCCGGAAGGCACTCGACTGGTTGATCGACCACGTCGAGATCGTCGACGCCGACGGTGAGGAGATCGATCGGGATCTCATCGACGTGACCGGGGCGTTCCCCGACCACGACCACGACCACGATCACGAACACCACGATCACGAACACACGGACGGAGAAGACTCCGAGTGACCTTTCCCCCGCTGTACGACCATCTGGTTCCCACCGTCGTCGAGCAGACGAACCGTGGTGAGCGGGCGTTCGACCTGTACTCGAGGCTGCTCAAGGACCACATCATCTTCCTGGGCACGCCGATCGACGACACGATCGCGAACCTGATCTGCGCGCAGATGCTGCACCTGGAGTCCGAGAACCCCGACAAGGACATCAACATCTACATCAACTCGCCGGGTGGTGACATCACCGCGCTGTTCGCCATCTACGACACGATGCAGTACATCAAGCCCGACA
>JBDZVK010000294.1:1351-3434 GCA_040255725.1 Actinomycetota bacterium | reverse complement strand
GACATCGACGAGAACACCGTCGACTTCGCCGACAACTACTCCGGTGAGGTCACCGAGCCCACGGTGCTGCCCGCGCGCTACCCGAACCTGCTGGTCAACGGTTCGCAGGGCATCGCGGTGGGCATGGCCACCAACATCCCGCCACACAACCTGGGCGAAGTCATCGACGCCACGATCCACCTGATCGACCATCCCGACGCCACCCCCGACGACCTGATGGCGTTCGTGAAGGGTCCCGACTTTCCGACCGATGCGATGATCCTGGGCCGCTCGGGGATCATGGACGCCTACCGCACCGGCAAGGGATCGATCCGGATGCGGGCGCGCACCGAGATCATCGAGGGCACCGGCCGCCAACGCGACCGGATCGAGGTGACCGGCCTGCCCTACCAGGTGGGCATCGCCGCGACCGCCGCGAAGATCAAGGAACTGGTCGAGACCAAGACCGTCGAGGGCATCGCGGACGTCAACGACGCATCCGCCGGTGAGGAGACCAAGCTCGTCATCGAGCTGAAGCGTGACGCCCCGGCGCTGGTGATCCTCAACAACCTCTACAAGCACACGCAGCTCCAGACGAACTTTGCGTTCAATTTCGTGGCGCTGGTCGACGGGGTGCCCCGCACCCTCGATCTCGCCCAGGCGCTCAACGCGTACGTCGACCACCAGATCGAGGTGGTGCGGCGCCGGTCGGAGTTCCGCCTCGACAAGGCCCGCGCCCGTGCCCACATCGTGGAAGGCCTGCTCAAGGCGATCAACGTCATCGACGAGGTGATCGCCACGATCCGGGCTTCGGAAGACCGGGCCGCGGCACTCGCCGCGCTGATCGCGGAGCCCTTCGAGTTCTCCGAGACCCAGGCAGAGCACATCCTCCAGATGCAGCTCGGGCGGCTGACCCGACTCGCCCGCATCGACCTCGAAGGCGAGATGGAGGAGCTGTCGTCGCGGATCGCCGAGTTGGAGGCGATCCTCGCGGACGACGGCCGACTGCGTGAGGTCATCAAGACCGAACTCGGCGAGGTGCGTGAGAAGTTCGCGACGCCGCGCCGCAGCGAGATCACCTACGACCCGGGCGATCTCGACATCGAGGATCTCATCGACGACGAGGACCTCGTGGTGACCCTGTCGTCGAAGGGGTACATCAAGACGATGTTGCCCGATGCGTTCAGGACCCAGGGTCGTGGTGGGCGAGGTGTGGCCGGCACCAAGCTGCGTGACGAGGACTACGTCATCCGCATCATCACGACCACCGCGCATGCGTATCTGCTGTTCTTCTCGAACCTGGGTCGGGTCTACCGCCTCAAGGCCCACGAGATCCCGCGCAAGGAGCGCACCGCCCGGGGCACCGCGATCGTCAACCTGTTACCCCTGCAACCCGACGAACGCATCGAGGCGGTGATCGACACCCGGGATTACGAGACCAACCAGTACCTGTTCTTCGCCACGCGCCAGGGCCAGGTGAAGAAGACCCGGTTCACCGAGTACGACTCGTCGTTGCGGGCGGGGATCATCGCGATCAAGCTGCACGACGGCGACGAGCTGGCCAAGGTGATCCCCGCGAACGACGGCGACGACATCTTCATGGTGTCGCGCAAGGGCATGACCGTCCGCTTTGCGCAGGACCAGGTTCGCGCCATGGGCCGTTCGGCAGCGGGCGTCCGGGGCATCCGCCTCAAGGAAGGCGACGAGGTCGTCTCGTGCGATGTCGCCCGTGACGACGCGACGATCCTGATCGTCACCGACACCGGCTACGGCAAGCGCACCAAACTGGAGCACTTCACCGCCAAGAACCGGGGGATCCAGGGCGTACGGGGCATCCGGCTCACCGCGAGTCGTGGGCAGGTCGCAGCGGCGTTCATGGTCGGCCTCGACGACGAGATCTTCGTGATCGCGTCCGGTGGCACGGTCATCAGGATGCCGGTCCGGGAGATCTCCTCGCAGGGCCGTGATGCGACCGGCGTGCGGGTGATGAACCTCGACGACGGCCAGTCGGTCGCCGCGGTCGCGCCGGTGCTCACCCCCGACGACGAATCGGCCTGACCCGTCTCGGACCGGTCGGGCCGAGACGGATGGGCCGAGACGGGCC
>JBDZVK010000294.1:0-1251 GCA_040255725.1 Actinomycetota bacterium | reverse complement strand
CCCGGGAGCGGTCGAGGTTTGAGGTCGGCCGGAACCGGGTACTGCATCGGTGTGAGCGATCGCACCGTCGAACCCGTCGACGCCCCCGGCCCGACCAGGCGCGGTGACCGCGGGATCGACCGGTCGGAGCCCGGTCGTGGCGACCACGGTCAGGTCGTGCCGCTGATGGCCGGCGTGGCCGTGGTGATCGCGCTGATGGCCGTGGGCCTGGCACACGTCGGCACCGAGGCGATCGACCGGGCCCGCGCGCAGAACGCCGCCGATGCCGCCGCGCTGGGTGCCGCCCTCCGACTCGACCCGGTGGTGGCCGAGCGCCTCGCCGGTGCGGTCGCGGAGAGAAACGGCGCGCACCTGGCCGGGCTGCACCGGGAGGGGCCGGTCACCGTGGTCGAGGTGCGTCTCGGCGACCAGCACGCCGCCGCCGCCGCCCGCCCGGTGGCGGCTCGATCGACGAACGCCCCGTAAACTGGCGTCGTGGCCTCATCCGAACCGGCGCCCACGCGCAGTACCGCACCGCGCGTGGCCGTGGGCAGCGAACGGACGTCTGCCGAATCGACCGGTGAGCTGCGCGTCACGACCGAGTTGCCGCCGTCCGAACGTGCCGACAATACGTCGGGTGGCCGGACCAGGCGGGGTCGTGCCCGCCCCGAAGCAGCCGAACGCGAGACCAGAACCGCACGCGAACCGCTCTTCGCGCCCAAACAACGCCCCGGTCGGCGGGTCATCAGGATCGTCCGCCACGTGCAGCTCTGGTCGGTGTTCAAGGTCGCGGTGCTCGGAGGGCTCGTCCTCTACGTCATCTTTCTCGTCGCCACCGGCGTCGCCTGGTCGGTGGCCAACGCGACCGGTCAGGTCCACCACATCGAACAGTTCATGCGCCAGATCGGGTTCGACAACTGGTCGTTCAACGGGCCGCAGCTCTTCCGGGCGGCGGCGTTGCTGGGAGCGGTCCTGCTGTCGGCCGGGAGTGTGCTGATCACCCTGTGGGCTGCGATCGTGAACCTCATCGCCGAAGCGACCGGCGGCATCCGCTTCACGGTCATCGAAACCGATGAAACCGACGACGACGACGAGGACGACCTCGACGACGGCGAAGCCGTCGGTTGAGGCCCGTCGACCGGTCGGGTTCGACCCGGCGACCTCGGTCGTTCGGCAACGGGCTGGCCCGTACGGAGCAGAAGGAACTAGCGTCGACCACTCACACGAACGGGGCTATAGCTCAGTTGGTTAGAGCGCACCCCTGATAAGGGT
>JBDZVK010000293.1:0-3437 GCA_040255725.1 Actinomycetota bacterium | reverse complement strand
ATCACGACCTGACCCTTCGGCCCCACGCGATAAGTCATACTCGCGAGTATAACCTTCAAGGTCTCCCGACCGGGCGCCATTGGACGGGCGGATGCCGCCGGTGCGCGCGAGTCGTCGTGAAGAGCTCACTGGGCGAGCAGGTCGACCAGGAGCGCCGCCAAGTCGTCGGCAGTGGACGCGACGGCTTGGGCGCCCGCGTCGAGCAGGACTTCGTCATGGCACGGCGCGCAGTGGCCGGCCGCGGTGAAACCGATCACGTGCATGCCGGCGGCGACACCGGCGAGCACCCCGGGGCGGGCGTCCTCCACGACGATGCTGTCGACCGGATCGACGCCGAGACGGTCGGCCGCATACAGGAACAGGTCGGGCGCCGGTTTGCCGTTGGCGACCATCGTCGCCGAGTACAGGTGCTCACCGAAGTGGCCGTCGAGACCGGTCACCGCGAGCTTGCGGGCGATGCTGCCCGGCGAGCTGGACGACGCGACGGCGATCGGCATCTTCCGCGCGAGGAGCGCATCGAGCACCCCCACGATGCCCGGGACGGCCTGCCCCTCGGCGGCGAAACGTGCGGCAACCGCCGCGCTCCGTCGCGACCAGAACTCCTGGGGCAACGCCAAGGACCAGTCCCGGCGAAGCGCCTCGGTCATCGACGCCTTGGAGAGTCCGACAAACTGGTCGTAAATGTCCTCGACGGTGAGCTGGGCTCCGTAGTCGGCGAGCAGCTCCACCTCGACCTGCGCCGAGATGACCTCGGAGTCGACCAGCACCCCGTCCATGTCGAAGATGACCGCGGCGCTCGAGCCGCGCGTGTGAGGTCTGACCGAGGTCGGCACCCGACGATCGTAGGTGAGCGACCGTCGATCGAGCAGCCGACGAGGAAGCCGTGCGGTGAGCCGGGCGACTCTTTCATCGAAGCCGTGGTCGACGAGTTCGACCGTCGCCCGTCCCGGATCGACCGGCCCGTCGTCGCTCAGCCGATGCTGAACGTGTGCGTTCCGACGCTGTCGAACACGTGGTAGCGGGTGGTCCCCACGTCGGTCACGGTGCCCCCGGTGATGGATCGACCGACGGCAGCGGCGATGTCGTAAGCGACGATCACGACGCCCGACCCGCCGCGGCCATTGGAGCCACCACCGGAGCCGGTGTTGGCCGCACCGTTCCAATTGCCGGGGGACAACGTTGCCACCGTACCTCTGCCACCACCACCCTTTCCACCGCTCCCGCCCGTGGTGTTCAGATCCAGATACCACGATGATCCGCCGCCGCCACCACCGACGTAGCCGGACGGCGAACCGATCCCGACCGCCGCGGCGAGATCGGAGTAGACGCCGTCGCCACCCTTCCCCGCGCTCAGCTTGCCGTTGACGATCCTGCCCTTCGCTCCGGCTGCACCGGCGCCTCCGCCTCCACCGCCGGCCCAGTAGGGCTTGCCGTCATAGATGAAGGTGGCGTCGGCACCGGCGTGACCTTGGTCAGTGGTCCCGCTCCCTCCGTCGAAGTGGTCGAGACCGCCGCCGCCTCCGGATCCGCCATCGCCGGCGGGGCGGTCGGTGGTGTCGCCCTTGCCTCCGCCGATGGCCAGGGCCGACGTGCCGAGTGAGGAGTTGTGACCGTCGCCGTAGTTGGTGCCCCCCGCGCCGACGACGACCGTGTGGTTGCCGAGGGCGAGCGCGATCCCCTCGGCTCGGAGGACGCCTCCAGCACCTCCCCCGCCACCCTGGTAGTAGTCGCAGCCGGCGCCACCACCGGCGACGACGAGGTACGACACCGAGAACCCGGCGGGTGCCGTCGTCGGCGGATTGCCGGTCGTCGACGTTCCCGGCGTGGACGCGGCGGCGGCAACGCCCGGGAGTGCGACGACGGTCGCGGCAGCCGCCGCGGCGGCTCCACCCAGCTGGATGACGCGGCGGCGGGACCAGGTGTCGGATCGGACGATGCCGAGTTCGACGAGTCCCGCCATCGCGGGTTGCAGGTGGTCGGGTACGTCGGCGACTCCTTCGCGGGCCAGGTCGAACGCTTCGATCTGGTCGCCGACGAGTCGGACGACATCGTGGTGTCCGGGACGGAGTATCAGGTAACCGTCGTCGAGCGCCTCGATCTGCAGGTCGGGAACGAGCGTGCAGGCCATGTGTGTTTCCCCTCTCGCGGGTGTCTGGTCGGCAGGTGCAATGCCCTACCTCGCCCCACAGCCGCCCGGGATGCGGGACGACGACGACCGTAGCAAGCCGCAATGTATTGCGACAAGGACTGTCAAAAGTTGGCCGTTCGAGAGGGTGTTCAAACGGTGTCGAGAGCGTACCGCACGGCCCGGTCGATCTCGGCACGGAACTGCGGATCGGTGATGGGGGCGCCGTCGGCGTCGACGACCGAGAACGCGTCGATGACCCGCTCGGTCTGGGTCTCGACCCGCGCGTAGCGGATGTCGACGTCGAGTTCGGCCAGGGCATGGGTGATGGCGAAGAGCACCCCGACCCCGTCGGGGGCGTCGACCTCGAGCACCGATTCGGCCCCGGTGTCGGCGTCGCCCACCTCCTCGAAGCGGATCCGCACGGCCGCATCGGCGGTCCGAAAGCGCCGCTGGTACGTCGTCGCCCGTGCCGCCACCCGCGCCGCGATCGCCACCCGACCGGCGAGAGCCGCCTCGACCCCGCCGGTCACCTCGGGCCAGTCGATGGCGAAGGCGTCAGACAGCGTGCCGGTCGCGAACGCGGGGGTGACGCCGAAGACCTCGAGGGCCATGCCGTCGGCGGAGGTCACCTCGGCCGACACCACGTTCAGCCCCGCGAGCACGAGCGCGCCGGCGACCCGCCAGAACAGACCCGGCCGGTCGGGGGCGACGACCGTCAGCGTGCGGCCGTCGCCGACGACCGTCGTGACCCCGGCCGCGAGCAGACGTCGCTGGTCGGCAGACGGGAACTCGGCACCGAAGTGGCCCGCGTCGGTCCCGGTGAGGGTGGCCCCGACCCGCTCGGCGAGGGTGCGGACCAGACCGGCCTTCCACTCGGTCCACGCCGTGGGACCGGTCGCCCGGGCGTCGGCCTCGGTCAGACAGACCAGTAGGCCCAGGAACTCGACCGAACCCACCGCTTCGGCCACCGATCGGATCGTCGCCGCATCGGCGATGTCGCGGCGGGTCGCCACTTCGGGCAACAGCAGATGGTGGCGCACGAGTTCGGTGAGCGTGGTCGTGTCGGCATCGTCGAAACCCATCCTGGGGGCGAGCTGCGCCGCCAGGTCGACCCCCACCGTCGTGTGGTCAGCGCCGCGACCCTTGCCCAGATCGTGCAGGAGTGCCGCGACCACCAACAGGTCGGCCCGGGCGACCCGCTCGACGTGACCCGCGGCCAGCACCACGGTCTCGAGCAGGTGCCGGTCGACGGTGTAACGGTGATGCGTCGTGCGCTGGGCACGGGTGCGCACCGCAGGCCATTCGGGCA
>JBDZVK010000292.1:0-3455 GCA_040255725.1 Actinomycetota bacterium | reverse complement strand
GCGCCCGAGCCGGTGCAGAAGCCACGGCCGACATTGCTGCTCGGCGGCGGCGGCAAGCGGATGCTGACGCTCGCCGCACAGCGGGCCGACATCGTCGCGGTGAACGTGAACCTCGCCGGAGGCCACGTGGATGCATCGGTGGGTCCGGACGCAACCGCCGAGCGCGCGGATGAGAAGATCGCCTGGATCCGCGCGGCTGCGGCCGACCGGGCCACGCCGCCGGTCCTCCAGGTGCGTCAACACCTCGCGATGGTCACCGACGACGTCGCTCCGGTCGCCGAACTGTTCGGCGACGCGTTCGGGATCACCCCCGAACAGGCGGTGGCATCACCGTTCCAGCTCGTCGGAACGGTCGACCAGATCGTCGACATGCTCGAAGAACGCCGCGAACGCTGGGGATTCAGCGATATCGGCTTGTCGGCGGAGGCCATCGACGACCTCGCCCCCGTGGTCGCCCGCCTCGCCGGCACCTGACCCGGCGTCGCGCCCCGCGAACGTCGAGCGACCGACCACGCCGGACACGGCGTCGCATGCCCGGAGTGCTTCGCCCGGTCGAGACGCCGGCGATCGGCACCCGTCCTCCGGTGATCGGCGCCGTGTCCGCACCGAGGTCCACAGGCGCGAGGATGGGCACGGCCACCGGTCGCCGTCGACCCAGGAGGATCCCGTGACCACCACCAGACAACCCGCGGTCTTCATCGGTCACGGTTCCCCGATGAACGCCCTGGAAGACAACCGCTACACCGCGACGTGGCGCGCGCTCGGTGCCGCGATCGAGCGGCCCCGGGCGATCCTTTGTGTGTCGGCGCATTGGTACACCAACGCCACCGCGGTCACCGCGATGACTCAACCGCGCACGATCCACGACTTCTACGGCTTCCCCGACGAGCTGTTCGCGGTCGACTATCCGGCGCCCGGACTTCCCGAGGTGGCCGAACTGGTCGCCGAGACGGTCAAGCCGCGCTGGGTCGGGCTCGACACCGACTCCTGGGGGATCGACCACGGCACCTGGTCGGTGCTGGTCCACATGTTCCCCGACGCGGACGTTCCCGTGATCCAGCTCTCGATCAACGCGCTCAAACCCTTGGACTACCACCTCGACATCGGCGCCCGGATCGCGCCGCTCCGTGACCAGGGAGTTCTGATCGTGGGCAGCGGCAACATCGTGCACAACCTGCGGCGCATCGCGTGGCAACAGGCCGAGGAGGGGTTCGACTGGAACCAGCGCTTCGACGAGACGGCCCGGACCATTCTGGCCGACGATCCCGGCGAGGTGCTGCGGTTGGCCGACCACGCCGACTTCGACGCGGCGGTTCCCACGCCCGATCACTTCATCCCGCTGCTGCACGTCTCCGGCGTCGCCGCGGCGACGGGGGAGACCCTCGGTGAACTGGTGCAGGGCTACGCGTACGGTTCGTTGTCGATGACCTGTGTCGGGGTCGGGGTGGACTGCCCCGAAGTCGACCCGGAGCTTGTCGCCGAGGCCGACGCCGGTGGCCTGCCCGATCCCGACGAGGTGCCGCCCGATCAGCTCAACCTCTGAGCGGCGGTGGCGTCGATCAGGTGTCGCCCGTGCCGAGCGCGTCGAGCGTCGCGGTGACCATCGTCGCCACGCCGGTCTCGAGCGTCGGGTGGATGACGGGCGCGAATCCCGGGTTGTGGTTGGTGGGGATGTCCTGGGCGACGGTCCCCGCGTCGACCGCCGCGGCGTAGCGCTCGGCGTCGATCCCGCCGACGTACCAGAACACCGACGGCACCCCCCACTGCGTGCCGAATGAGCCGAAGTCCTCGCTCGCGGCGTACGGCGCGGCCAACTCGGTGACGCGCTCGGCGCCGAAGTGCTCGCCGAACGCGGTGGCGACCCGATGCGCCCAGCCAGCGTCGTTGACCGTGAGCGGATAGTGCTCGGTGGTGACGATCTCGGGCTCCCGGGGCGCTCCCGAAGCCTGGGCCTCGGCGCGTACGATGCGCTCGATCGCCTCCAGGGTGTGGCGTCGAGCGGCTTCGTCGAAGCTGCGCACGTTGATCCGCAGCAGCGCATCGTCGGGGATCACGTTGTCCTTGGTGCCCGCCTGCAGGGCACCGACGGTCACGACCACCGCCGCGGACGCGGCGGTCTCCCGCGACACGATCGTCTGCAGGCGCAGCACGGTGGCGGCCGCCATCACGACCGGGTCGACGCTGGATTCGGGCATCGACCCGTGGGCGCCCCGGCCGTGGAGGTGGACCTCGAGGGAGTCGGCGGCGGCCTGGGTGACTCCCGGGCGGTAGCCGACCTGCCCGGCAGGTGCGGGCATGACGTGTTGGCCGAGGATCACCGCGGGTTCGGGGAACCGGTCGAACAGCCCGTCGTCGATCATCGCCTGCGCCCCCTGGGCGGTCTCCTCGGCGGGTTGGAAGACCACCAGCAGTGTGCCCGACCAGGCGTCGGGGTGGCGGGCGAGGAGCGTGGCGGCGCCGGCGAGCCACGCCACGTGCATGTCGTGGCCGCAGGCGTGCATGACGGGTACGGTGGCGCCGGATGCGTCGGTGCCCGTGGCGGTGCTGGCGTAGTCGAGACCGGTGGCCTCTTCCACGGGAAGGGCGTCCATGTCGGCGCGCAGCATCACCACGTCGCCGTCGCCGTTTTCCAGTGCCCCCACCACGCCGGTTCCCCCGACACCGGTGGTCACGTCGAACCCGGCCCGCTGCAACCAGCCGGCGGCCAGCGCGGCGGTCCGGTGTTCCTGCAGCGACAGCTCGGGATGGGCGTGGACATCTCGGTAGAAGGCTTCGAGATCGCTGAGCAGGTCATCGAGACCTGCCAGGATCTCGCATACTCGATCGTTTTGGGACATGAGAACCTCCTGTGAGTAAGGATGCCAGGGTGGTTCCCGGTTTCGACCCGACCCTGATCCTGTGGCTCAACCTGATCGGAACGTTCGTGTTCGGCCTGAGCGGCGGCATGGCCGCGGTCAGGGCGCGCCTCGACCTGTTCGGGGTGCTGGTACTGGCGCTGGTGGTGGCGCTCGCGGGTGGGATCGTGCGGGACCTGCTGATCGGCACCCCGCCGGCGACGTTCCGGGACTGGCGCTATCTGGCCGCGGCCGGCGCGGCCGGTCTGGCGACGTTCGCGGCCCGACCGGTGCTGGTCCGGATCGAGAACGTGATCGACGTACTCGACGCGGGCGGACTTGCGGTGTTCTGTGTGACCGGGGCGGCCAAGGCGGTCGCGTTCGATCTCGGCCCGGCCCAGGCGATCATCCTCGGCGCGATCACCGGTATCGGCGGCGGCATGACCCGCGACATCCTGCTACGACGCGTGCCGACGGTGCTGCGCCAGGACCTCTACGCGGTGCCGGCGTTGGCGGGCGCGGCCGTGGTCGTGGGCGCCGACGCGGCCGGTTGGCACGGCGCCGCGTTTCCGTTCATCGGTCTGGTCGTGTGTTTCGCGGTCCGGGTGGTCGGTCTGCACT
>JBDZVK010000291.1:2057-3472 GCA_040255725.1 Actinomycetota bacterium | reverse complement strand
GTGCCCGCGGGCACCACGGTCGATTTCGCCGCCGGGTACGTCATCGACGACACGGACGCCGCCGAGACCGACGCCGAAGCGCTCGTCGCGGAAGCAGTCGAGACCGCGCGTGGCGCCGACGCGGTCGTGGTGTTCGCCGGCCTACCGGCGTCGGCGGAGTCCGAGGGTTTCGACCGGACCGGCCTCGGCCTGCCCGAGGCGCAGCTCCGCTGCATCGAGGCCATCGCGGCGGAGCGCTCCGACGTCGTGGTCGTGCTGGCGAACGGCAGCGTGGTCACCGTCGCCGATTTCGCCGACCACGCCGCGGCGATCCTCGAGTGCTGGCTGGGGGGGCAGGCGTCAGGCAGCGCGGTCGCGGATCTGCTGCTCGGCGAGGCGAATCCGTCGGGCAAGCTCACCGAGTCGATCCCGTACCGGCTCGCCGACACGACCGCCTTCGGCAACTTCCCCGGGGCCGAACGCAAGGTCTTCTACGGCGAAGGGATCCTCGTCGGCTACCGGGGCTACGACACGGCCGACACCCCCCTCGCCCATCCGTTCGGGTTCGGCCTGTCGTACACGACGTTCGCGTACTCGGACCTGACCGTCGACGTGGTCGACGCCGGGGGCGGCGAGCTCGACGACCCGGTGGTGCAGGTCGCGGCGACGATCACCAACACCGGCGACGTCGTCGGCGCTGAAGTGGTGCAGCTCTACGTGGGTTCGCTCGACGCGCCGGTGCCACGTCCGGTGCACGAGTTGCGGGGCTTCACCAAGGTCACCCTCGAACCCGGCGCGACCGAGCGCGTGCAGTTCGTGGTGTCGAGGCGGGACCTGGCGCACTGGTCGATTCGCAGCCACGCCTGGGTGTTCGACCCCGGCGCCTACGAGGTGGCGGTGGCCGCCTCGTCGCGGGATCGCCGCCTGGTCGACGTCGTGGAACTCCCGGGGGAGAGTCCCGTCGAACGGTTGGACTCGTACTCGACCCTGGCCGAATGGTTGGCACACCCCGTCGGTCGGGATCTGCTGGTCGCCGAGATGAAGTCCAGCCCGGTCGGGGACCTGTCGTCGATTCTCGACGACGAGAACCTGCTGAAGGTGATCGGGCAGTTCCCGCTCCGTCGCCTGCTCCCGATGCTCGGCGGCGCGTTCACCCTGGATCAACTCGACGCGCTCATCGACCAGGCGGATGTCCGAAACTGAGAGATCTGCCGTGCCACCTGGATGGGCCTACCCCGAAGCGGTGGGTTCTGGGACCGTCACGCACGGAACAGTCGTGGTCGTCGACTCTGGCAGCAGCGTCGACGTCGTTGCGCCGATCGAGGCGCATCGCTGCCGGCAGTAGGTCGAGTCGAACATGTCCGGCTCCGAGCACAGCGGTGCACTGGACAGGTCGGAAAAGACGGCTGTCTGGCGGGGCCTGGTCGTGTCCGACG
>JBDZVK010000291.1:0-1957 GCA_040255725.1 Actinomycetota bacterium | reverse complement strand
TCGCCTCCGCCGGCGGCCACCGCCCGGAACCTCTCGATGTAGCGCTGCGAGTGGCCCTCGCAGGTTTCGGTGACCCGGCGGGTCGGCTTCGCCGTGTCCGTACCGTACCGGCGACCGTTCGCGTCGGCCGCCCATCGGGACACGACCGTGTGGCCCGCAACTAGGGTTCCCGACGTGCCACTCGAATTCGAAGAAGCCCAGGCGCGGGTGACCGCACCCGGGGAACGGTTCGCCATCACCACCGCGCAGATCGACGGTCGGACGACCAAGGTGTTCGCCAACACCCCGCCGAACCTCAAAGTGCTGGTCGACTCGGCACGCACCCGACGCGACGAGACGTTTCTGGTGTACGAGGACGAACGGTGGACCTTCGGCGAATGGATCGACGCGGTCGACGCGTTCGCCGCCGCGTTGGTCGACACCTACGGCGTCGCGAAGGGCGACCGGGTGGCGATCGCCATGCGCAACTATCCCGAATGGATCGTGGCCTGGGGGGCGGCGATCTCGGTGGGGGCGATCGTCGTGTCGCTGAACGCGTGGTGGACCGCGGACGAACTCGACTATGCCCTCGACGACGCGGCACCGAAGGTCGTCGTCGCCGACGCCGAGCGGGTCGAACGTCTGGCATCCGGGTGCGCCGCTCGTGGCATCGCCCTGGTCGGCGTGCGCCTCGACGACGCGGCCCACGACGGGGTCGACCGGTTCGAGGACGTGAGCGTCGACGGCGCAGCACCCCAGCAGACCGAGATCGGCCCCGATGACGACGCGACGATCCTGTACACCTCGGGCACGACCGGGCGAGCCAAGGGCGCGGTGTCCACGCATCGGGCGGTGCTGAGCGCGCTGTTGGCCTACGGGGCCCGCGCCGCGATCGAGCGGATGCGGGTCGTCGGCGGTGCCGACCAGCAGGCCGGTCGAAACGGTGACGCGCCGTCCTCCGACGTGGCCGCCGCGTCGGGCATCACCCGACCGGTGTTCATCCTCATCGTGCCGCTGTTCCATGTGACCGGGTCGGTGCCGGTGATGTTGAGTTGTCTGTCGAGCGGCCTGAAGCTGGTGATCATGCACCACTGGGACGCCGAGCGGGCCCTGGAGTTGATCGAGGCCGAACGGGTCACCAACTTCGTCGGCGTGCCCACCCAGAGCCACGACCTCGTGTCGTCGCCGCGGTTCGGCGAGTTCGACACGTCGAGCCTGGTGAGCGTGGGCGGCGGAGGCGCCCCGACCCCGGCGAAGCTCGTGGCCAAGGTCGACGAGTCGTTCACCAAGGCCCGCCCCAACATCGGCTACGGCATGACCGAGACCAACTCGTACGGGCCCGGCAACTCCGGCGACGACTACGTGACCCATCCCACGAGCACCGGTCGACTGGTGGCGATCGCCGACATCGAGGCCCGCGACCCCGACGGCAACCCGTTGCCCACCGGCGCGACCGGCGAGCTGTGGATGACCGGCCCGCATCTGATCCGTGGCTACTGGAACCGGCCCGAGGCGACCGCCGAGACGATCGTGGACGGTTGGCTGCGCACGGGCGACATCGGCCACGTCGACGCGGACGGGTTCGTGTACGTGTCGGACCGTGCCAAGGACATGGTGCTGCGCGGCGGCGAGAACGTCTACTGCGCCGAGGTCGAGGACGCCCTCTACGAGCACCCCGGTGTGCACGAGGCGGCGGTGTTCGGGATCCCCGACGAGCGCCTGGGCGAGACGGTCGCCGCGTCGGTGCTCCCCAAACCGGGGGTCGCCCTCACCGAGGACGAACTGCGTGCCTTCGTGGCCGAGCGGCTCGCCGCATTCAAGGTGCCCGACCGGATCGACGTGCGCACCGAACCCCTGCCCCGCAACGCGGCGGGCAAGTTCCTCAAGCGGGATCTGCGCACCGAACTGTCCCCGTGACCATGCCACCGGCGGTCGAACCGGGCGAGTTGCTGCGGGCGATCCTGACCAGCCGGGTCTA
>JBDZVK010000290.1:0-3527 GCA_040255725.1 Actinomycetota bacterium | reverse complement strand
CTGATCGGCGGTCCGACATGTTCCGCACCACCCTCGCGAACCTCTCCCGACGCAAGCTGCGGCTGCTGGCCACCAGCCTCGCCGTGTTGCTCGGGGTCATGTTCACCTCCGGCACCCTGGTGCTCACCGACTCGCTCCAGAACACGTTCGACGACCTGTTCTCGAACGTCTACGCCAACACCTCCGCCGTCGTCCGCAGCAACCAGAACGTCGAAGGCGGTGTCGAGTTCGGCAACGCCCCGACCCGGGGAACGATGCCCGACAGCCGTATCGCCGAGGTGCGCGCCGCATCCGGGGTCGCACACGCCGAAGGCGCGATCAACGGCTACGCGCAGATCGTCAAGTCCGACGGCAAGGCGTTGGGGAACCCCAACCAGGGGCCGCCGACCCTCGGCGGCAATTGGATGACCGGTTCGCGGCTGAACCCGTACCGGATCGTCCAGGGACACGCGCCACGGTCCGACGGCCAGATCGTCACCGACATCTCGACCGCACGCGACGCCGGGATCTCGATCGGCGACCGGGTCCGCATTCTCACGCCGACCGGCGAGGTCACCTCGACCCTGGTCGGGCTGACCAAGTTCGGTGACGCCGACTCCGCCGGTGGGGCGACGATGGTGCAGTTCACCTTCGACGAGGCCCAGAAGGTGCTCGACAAACCCGGGGTCGTCGACGAGATCTGGGTCGCCGCCGATCCGGGCGTGAGCCAGCTCCAGGTCACCAGGAACATCGAGGCGCTCCATCTCGAGCACACCGAGGTCGTGACCGGCGCCCACGCGGCCCAGGAGGCGAAGGACGCGGCCACGTCGTTCCTGTCGTTCTTCTCGGTGTTCCTGTTGGTGTTCGCCGCGATCGCGCTGCTGGTCGGAGCGTTCATCATCGCCAACACGTTCTCGATCCTGGTCGCGCAACGCACCCGTGAGCTGGCGCTGCTGCGGGCCATCGGCGCGTCGCGCCGGCAGGTCCTCGCGTCGGTCGTCGCCGAAGCCGCCGTCGTGGGCGTCATCGCCTCGGCCATCGGGCTCGGCCTCGGCTTCGTGATCGCATCGGGGCTGCAGAAGGCTCTCATGGGCGACTCGAGCCTGGCGTCGGGTACGACCCTGACACCGAGGACCGTGATCGCCTCGTTCGCGATCGGCATCGGCATCACCGTGCTGTCGGCACTCTTCCCCGCTCGGAAGGCCGCACGGGTCGCGCCCGTCACCGCGCTGCGCGACGCCGCGGTCGAAGACACCTCCCACGGCCGGCTCCGCACCGTCATCGGCGCGGCGCTGCTGGTCGTCACCGCCCTCGCCCTGATCGGTGCCGCCGCCGGCAACACCGCCCAGTTCGTGGGTCTGGCCGCGATCACCGGCCTGGTCGGGGCGGTGGTCTTCGGGCCGTCTCTGGCCGGCGGCATCGCCCGTGCCTCGCGCTTGGTCGTCCGCCGATCGGGCATGGCCGGCCATCTGGGCATCGAGAACGTGCTGCGCAATCCCCGCCGGACGGCCTCGACCGCGTCGGCACTGATGATCGGCGCGACGCTGGTGTGCGCGATCTCGGTGTTCGCCGCATCTGCGGTCGCCTCGATCAACGACCTCGTCGACACCGGGTTCAACGGTGACGTCGTGGTGACGAGTTCGGGCAACGGCATCCCGCTCGCGGACATCGACCGCGCGGCGAAGACCGACGGCGTGGCGACCATCGCCGCGATGGAGTACGGCCCCGCGACCGTCGAGGGCAAGGGCACGCTGGTGTCGGCGACCGACCCGGCCGCGCTCGCGAAGCTCGTCGACATGAAGGTCTCCTCGGGCGATCTCGCGCGGCTCGGAACCGGCGACGTGGCCGTGTCCGAGACCTATGCGAAGTCGCACAGCGTCAGGGTCGGCTCGAAGTTGCACGCCCAGCTCCTCGACGGTTCGGCCGCGGATTGGACCGTGCGCGCGGTGTACCGCAATCCGCTCGTGGCACAGAACATGCTGACGAGCACCGCGACGCTTCAGGGTTCGCTGCTGTTCCCGGTCGCCCAGATCGCCTTCGTCGACGCCGCCGACGGGGTGCCGCCCGAGACGCTCGTCGACCGGCTCGAGAAGTCGTTCGCGGACAATCCCACCGCGAAGGTCCAGACCAACGACGAGTTCAAGAAGTCGGCGGCGTCACAGATGAACACGTTCCTGACCATCGTCTACGCGATGCTCGCCCTCGCGGTGATCATCGCGATCATCGGGATCGTCAACACGCTCGCCCTGTCGATCCTGGAGCGCACCCGCGAGCTCGGCCTGCTGCGGGCGGTGGGCATGTCCCGTCGCCAGCTCCGCACGACGGTCCGGATCGAAGCGCTGCTGATCGCGATGACCGGCACGATCATCGGGCTGGTGCTCGGCACGGCGATCGGCGCCGCGCTCATCAAGTCGTTCGGGCCCGACCAGGCGCTCACCGGTTTCGCGATCCCCTGGATCCGACTGATCGTCGTGTTGATCGCCGGGATGGTCGTGGGTTTTCTCGCCGCGGTGTTGCCGACCCGCCGCGCCACCCGCCTCGATCCGCTCGACGCACTCGCCACCGAGTGAGTCGGGGCGACGACGCGTTGATGAACCCGCTGCGCGGGGGCGGCGGTACAGTCGAGGCGCAACGGATCTGACGGCACGTCAGAAGTCCCCTTCGAGGAGATGCCGATGACGACCAGAACGACGGTTCCCGCGCTGGGAGCCGAAGGGTGGTTCAGCACCGAAGGCGAACCGCACCTGATCGGGGTCCGTTGCACGACCTGTGGCACCTACGCCTTCCCGCCACGGGCCGAATGGTGCCCGAATCCGGCGTGTCGGGGCACGACGATGGAACCGACGCCCTTGTCGAGGCGCGGACGGATCTGGTCCTACACCGACGCGCAGTACCAGCCCCCGGCGCCGTACGTGCACGACGGTGACGACTTCACGCCGTTCGCGATCGCGGCGGTCGAACTCTCCGCCGAGGGTCTGGTGATCCTCGGCCAGCTCGTCGCCGGCGTCGGGGTCGACGACGTGGCCGTCGGCGACGAGGTCGAGGTGGTGACCGGCACGCTGTTCTCCGACGACGACGGTGACCACCAGGTGTGGCGCTGGCAGCCGGTGAGCCGATCGACGACGGGAGGTGCCCGGTGAGTCGCTCCGACGACGTGGTCGTCCTCGGGGTCGGCATGCACCCGTGGGGCAAATGGGGCCGGAACTTCGTCACCTACGGGCTCGCCGCGGCCCAGGACGCGCTCGACGACGCGGGCGTCGACTGGCGCGACGTGCAGTTCGTGTCCGGCGCCGACACGATGCGCAACGGTTACCCGGGCTACGTTGCCGGGGCGACGTTCGCGCAGGCGCTGGGTTGGACCGGCTGCCGGGTCGCTTCGTCGTATGCGGCCTGCGCATCGGGGGCCACCGCGATCGAGACCGCGCGCATGCGGATCCTCGCCGGCAGGTGCGACGTCGCGCTCGTCGTCGGCGCCGACACCACCCCGAAGGGATTTCTCGCCCCGAACGCCGGGGACCGCCCCGACGACCCCGACTGGTTGCGGTTCC
>JBDZVK010000289.1:0-3540 GCA_040255725.1 Actinomycetota bacterium | reverse complement strand
TGATGACGATCACCGCCGCCGAACAGCAGACGATGAACTTCTACATGAACCACGGTGCCGGATGGATCGAACCCATCGCCCGTGACACCTACTGCGAGATCGCCATGATCGAGGAGCAGCACGTCAGCCACTACGAGTCGCTGCTCGACCCGCTCGACACCTGGATCGCGTCGTGGGTCTTCCACGAGTACAACGAGGTCTACCTCTACTGGTCGATGCTCTCCCAGGAGACCGACCGGCGCATCGCGGCGCTCTGGGAGCTGTTCTGCAACTTCGAGATCGGCCAGCTCCGGGTCGCGTGCGACCACCTTCGGCGCTACGAGGGCCGCGACCCCGGCGAGATCCTCCCCCGGTCACTTCCCGACACGCCGGTCACCTTCGAGCCCAACAAGGACTACGTGCGCGGCGTGCTCGCCGAACAGATCGAACTGCGCACCGACGGGCTCGACTACGTCCCGGTCAACGACCTGCCCCACGATCACCGCTACTTCCGCTATCAGGCGCTCGTGAACGCGGAAGGCAACCCGACCGAGTCGATCATCGACGCGGTCCGCACCCGGAAATCACACGAATACCGCTTCGAGAGTGGCTGCGAACACCCGGTGGAGTCCCTCCGCTCACCGGTGCCCGTGGTCACCTGAAGCCGAATCCCTGGAGAAGATCATCATGTCGGAAGCAACGACGCTCACCACTGAGCCGTTCCTCGGCCGTGACCAGAACATGACGTTCGTCGACCCCGAACGCACGGTGCGGGTCGTGCCGGTCGACGACGTCTTCGCCGGACAGGAGATCGACAACACCTTCGTCGCGGATCTGCTGTCGGACATGCTGGCCCACGAACGCTGCGGCCTCCATCTGTACCGCTCGGTCGCGGGTCGCTCGCAGGCGCCCGCGCTGCAACGGGGGTACGAGCACCGGGGCGAGGAGACCCGCGAGCACATCGAGATCCTCGAGACGCTGATCGCCGGGCTCGGCGGCCAACCCACCTATGTGAGCCCCTCGGCTCGGGCCACGGTCAAGATGGACTCGTCGATCCTGGAAGCCACGTTCCTGCTCCGCGGCTCGGTCGATCCGGCCGCGGCAGAGCTGGTGATGCTCGACGCGGTGCTGATGGCCGAGGCCCGGGACCGGGCCAACTGGGAAGGGCTCGCCGCACTCGCCGACGATCTCACCGACAGCGCGGTCCGCGAGCGGATCCGGATGGCCACGAACCGGGTCATCGACGAGGAGGACGAACACGTGCGGTGGGCCAAGACCCAGCGGGCCAAGCTGCTGGGAATGCTGGCCCACGGCGTCTCCGTGGACGAGGCCGACGGGCACGGTGACCGCGTGGCCGACGGGATCGTCGACCGCATCCGGCACTGGTTCTCGGACGACGGCTGAAGGGAACGCGGACCCGTGACCGTGAGCATCGCGGGAGCCCACGGGCACGCTTCCGGCCCGGTCGTCGACCGGGTGCGCGCCCCCGCTGCACCGACGCCGGTCGACGTGCTCAGGAGCCACCTCGAAGCGTCCGAGTCGGCGGTCCACGGACTCGTCGACGATCTCGGCACCATCGAGAGCTGGGCCGGTCGACTCCGTGAGCGGTTCCGGGCCGGTGCGATGCTGCTCGTCGCGGGCAACGGCGGCAGCGCCGCGCAGGCGTCGCATCTCGCGGCGGAGTTCGTCGGTCGTTACGACGGCGATCGCCGGGCCTACAGCGCGATCAGCCTCGCGGTGGACCCCGCGACGGTCACGGCGCTGGCCAACGACTACGGCGTCGGCGCCCTGTTCGCCCGGCAGGTCGAGGCCCACGGGCACCGCGGCGACGTGCTCATCGCGCTGTCGACCTCGGGGGCGAGTGTCGACCTGTTGACCGCGGTCGACGAGGCGAGGTCCCGGGGCGTGTCCGTGTGGGCGGTGACCGGGCCCGCGCCGAACCCGTTGGTCTCGTCGGCCGATGAGGCGATCGCCGTGGATGCCCCACGGACCTGTGTGGTGCAGGAGATGCACCTGATCGTGCTGCACCTGCTCTGCGAGGCGTTCGATCGCCAGGGCGCGGTCGCGTCCCGCACCCCTCGGGCTTGAGCCGCTGCGCCGATCACGCCGGGCCGCGGGGTGCGTGGCCGGGCGGGAGATCGGGTCCCCGCCGGTAGCATGCGGATCCGTGCACGACGACACCGACCTGGTCGACGAAGACGGAGCCGTCGGCGACGAGGAAGACGAAGACGCCACGTTCCGATCGTCGAACTGGGTGTTCCCGGTGATCGCCGTACTGGTCGTGATCGGGTTCGGCATCGCCACCTACCTGGTGTTGCACGGCCACGATTCGAGCTCCGCGGTCGGCCCGGAAGGCGTGCCCATCCAGAACGTCCCGGACCTCGCCTCGGCCGATTCGACGGTCGACGGCACTCCGGTGAACGGCATCACGTGCCGGCCGTCGATGGGCCAGAGTGTCGAGTACCACATCCACCAGCACGTCACGATCTTCGTGAACGGCGAACAGAAGCGCATCCCGGCCGGGGTGGGCATCACCGGTGAACCGCTTGAGCAGCAACTCGAGGGGGGCCGGTTCCTCAACAACACCGCGAAGGGTTGTGTCTACTGGCTGCACAGCCACGCCGATGACGGGATCATCCACGTCGAGTCGCCGTCGAAGCGTCACTTCACCCTCGGTGACTTCTTCGACGTGTGGAACCAGCCGTTGTCGGCGACCCAGGTCGGACCGGCCAAGGGTCCGGTCGTCGCGTTCCTCGACGGCAAGAAGATCAACGGCAGCCCCCGCGACATCCCCCTCACCGACGGCGGCGTGATCCAGCTCGACGTCGGTGAACCGGTCGTGCCGTTCGAACCGATGGAGTTCTCGGTCGACAACGTCTGCGGCGACGGCACCCTGTCGTGCAGCCCCGGCGACCTCGATTCCTGAGCGCAGCGCCGCTTGTCGCGGGCGAGCACGACGCGGGCGGTGGTACCGCCAGATCCGGCGTTTGGCACGATCCTTTTCGGGAAGCCCCTGGTCACCCCCGAACCAGGAGGAATGTCCAGATGTCCACACCAGAACCCAGATACGCCATGCCCGCCGAGCGGGACGTCGAAGTCGTCGAGAACCGTGTTTCGCCCATCGCCCGCCTCGGACAGTTCATGGTGGTCGGATCGGGCGTGGTGTTCGCGATCTACGGCATCATCGCGCTCATCGACGCCGGCATCGATTCGAACCTCGCCGAACCGGTCGTGACCGTCTGGGGTCACACCCACACCGCCTGGCTCGGCATCATCGAACTGGCGGTCGGCGTCGTGCTCATCGGACTCGGCACGTCGATCATCAGCCGTCGCTCTGCGGTGGTGCTGGGAGTGTTGTTGATCGCCGCCGGCATCATCTGTCTCGCGATTCCCGAAGACCTGCCCGAGGAACTGGCGATCGACGCCGAGTACGGCTGGTGGCCGCTCGCCCTGGGTGTGGTGGCGACCGTCGGGGCGCTTCTTCCCGACGGCGTGACCCGGGTACGCACCCGCCGGGTCGAACGCGTCGGCGAGCCCATCGAGTACCGCCACTGATCACCG
>JBDZVK010000288.1:0-3562 GCA_040255725.1 Actinomycetota bacterium | reverse complement strand
GCCGTTCGAGCACCACCTTGTGTTCGGGTGACCACAGCGTCGCCATCGCCTCGGAGGCGTAGCGACTGGCGAGCACGTTCGGGAGGGCGGGCTTCGTCACCGGCCCAAGGGTACCCCACCGCTCATGACCGGATCGCGGTGGGTCGCCGACGGCCCCCTGGTATCCCGGAGCCCGGGGGCTGAGTCATTCGGCCCAATTCCATCAAGTGACGATCCGGTTACGACGAC
The DNA here is from genome assembly GCA_040255725.1 of Actinomycetota bacterium. GTDB lineage: Bacteria > Actinomycetota > Acidimicrobiia > Acidimicrobiales > Iamiaceae > JAFDWI01. The sequence goes on along the minus strand of JBDZVK010000288.1, from coordinate 3,334 downwards.
GTAGAAGAGAGCATGGATCCATCGTGAAGAGGTGAGGAGTTCGTCGTGTCGGATACCTGTGTCAAGCACTCGTTCGAGACCGCAGCCGGTGTCTGCCGCCAATGTCAGAATTCCTACTGTTCGGAATGCCTCGTCTTCGCCTTCGGCGAGAACAAGCCGCCCTACTGCGTGACCTGTGCGCTCAACGTCGCCGGGGTGCGTCACCAGGGAGCCAAGGTCAACCCCCGCATCCGCAAGAAGGGTTGGTTCGGCCGCAAGCGGGTCGTCGACGAAGAACCGAAGGTCGAGAAGGGATTCGACGACATCCACATCGAGCTCCCCGACGCGGCGCAGTCGGCGCCCGTCATGGTCGGTTCGACCCGCCGCGAGGTGTCGCCCGAGGTGCTCGCCATGGTCCAGTCCGCCGAGGCGGAGTACGACGCGGCCGGTGAGACCGACTTCGGAGGCATCGCGGTCGCCGCGCCCCCCGACGATTCCAGCGACTCCCTCGCCGACTGGGCCGCGTCGTTGCAGCCGGAGCGTTCCTCGTCCGGCACCGGAACCGACGCCGAAGGCGAACCCGACACGGCGTGGCCCGAATCCTCAGGGTTCGACGCCTGGCCCGACGACTCGCTCGGACGACTCTGAGAAGTCCCCGTCGGCAGGCGAGCTGACCTGCGGTTCGGGAGCTCCCGCCGGTCAGGGAACCGCGGCGATGTCGCTGCGGAAGTGCATCCCGGGCCACGACAGCTCACGCAGCGCCCGGTAGGCACGTTCGCGGGCAGCCGGCACGTCGGCACCGAAGCCGCACACGTTCACCACCCGGCCGCCACCGGTCACCAACTCACCGCCGGGGCCGTTCGCCACGCCCGCGCCGAACACGGCCGCGCCCTGCACGGCGATGGCATCGTCCATCCCCCGGATGACCTCGCCGACGCGCGGGGTGCCCGGGTAGCCGTCCGACGCGGCGACCACCGTGACCGCCGCCCCGTCGTCGAAGGTCGGCTCGGAGGTCAACTCACCAGCGGCGGCGCCGGCGAGCAGCTCGGTCAGACTGGAGGTGAGCCGGGGCACCACCACCTGGGTCTCGGGGTCACCGAAGCGCACGTTGTACTCGATGATCTTCGGCCCCGACGACGTGAGCATCAGACCCGCATACAGCACCCCGCGGTAGTCGATGCCGCGCAACCGCAGCGCCGACACGGTCGGGATGATGATGGTGGCCATGATCTCGTCGACCAGTGCCGGGGTGGCCGCGGGCACCGGTGAGTACGCGCCCATCCCACCGGTGTTGGGTCCGACGTCACCGTCACCGACCCGCTTGAAGTCTCGGGCCGGGGCGAGCGCGACCGCCCGCGTGCCGTCACACACGGCCAGGATCGACAACTCGGTGCCGACCATGCCCTCCTCGATCACGATCCGACGCCCCGCGTCGCCGAACGACTCGCCCGAGAGCTTCGCCCGCACGTCGGCTTCGGCGACCTCGAGCACCTCGGTGACCAGCACGCCCTTGCCGGCAGCGAGCCCGTCGCACTTGACCACATAGGGCGGTTCCTGCGCGCGGAGATGGTCAAGCGCCGGTTCGAGCGCGTCGAACGTCTCGTGACGCGCCGTGGGTACCCCCGCGTCGACGAGCAGCTTCTTCATGTACGCCTTGGACCCTTCGAGCTGAGCGCCCTCCGCGCCGGGTCCGAACACGAGCCGGCCCGCCGCGCGCAGCCGATCGGCGAGCCCGTCGACCAGCGGCGCTTCGGGACCGATCACGTACAGGTCGGCCTCGATCTGCTCCACCGGCGTGTCGGTGACCGTGATCGCGCCGGACCCGTCCAGCCCGGTGGCACGCCGCATCGCCGCGTTGCCGGGGGTGACGACCACGTCGGCGTCACGGCCGAGCACCGAGGCGAGCGCGTGTTCGCGTCCACCGGATCCGACGACGCAGACCTTCACGGGGCCGACTCGATCATGCGACCCGGGCCTCGTGGAAGTGCACGTACTGGGCCCGACCCGGACCGGTCCCCACGATCGACACGGGCACACCGATCTGGCTCTCGAGAAAGGCGAGATAGTCGGCCGCGGCCGACGGTAGCTCATGGGCCTCGGTCACGCTCGACAGGTCGGTCTTCCACCCGGGGAGCTTCTCGTACACCGGCTTGGCGTGGTGCAGCACCGACTGGTGGTAGGGCAGGTGGGTCACCCGCTCGCCGTCGATCTCGTACGCCACACATACCTTGATCTCGTCGAACGTGTCGAACAGGTCGAGCTTGGTGATCGCGACCTCACTCAACGAGTTGAGCCGCACGGCCTGGCGCAGCATGACCGCGTCGAACCACCCGGGACGGCGGCGACGGCCGCTGTTGGTGCCGTACTCGTGGCCGGTCTCGACGATGTAGTCGCCGATCGCCAGATCGCCCGGGTCGGCCCCCTCGGCGCCGATCCCGCCGATCGCCTCGGCGCTGATGGGCAGCTCGGTCGGGAACGGGCCGGTCCCGACCCGGGTCACGTACGCCTTGGCGATCCCGATGACCCGGTCGATGTAGCGCGGTCCGACGCCGGCTCCGGCGCAGGCGCCGCCCGCCACCGGGTTCGACGAGGTCACGAAGGGGTACGTGCCGTGGTCGAGGTCGAGGAACGTGGCCTGGGCGCCTTCGAAGAGCACGTGCTGGCCGGCTTCGAGCGCCTCGTGCACCAGGGTGACGGTGTCGCCGATGTGCGGCGCCAGGCGGGGCGCGCACTCGCCCAGGTACTCCTCGGCGATCTCCTCAGCGTCGAGGGGGAGCTGGTTGAACACCTTGGCGAGCACGGCGTTCTTCTCTTTGAGGGCGACGTCGAGCTTGGCCCGGAAGATCTTGGGGTCGAGCAGATCCTGGACGCGCAGACCCACCCGTGCGGCCTTGTCGGCATAGGCGGGGCCGATGCCACGCTTGGTGGTCCCGAGCTTCGACTTGCCCAGCCGACGCTCGGTGAGGCGGTCGAGTTCCTGGTGGTAGGGCAGGATCAGGTGCGCGTTGCCCGACACGGCGAGCCGGTCACAGCTCACCCCGCGGGCTTCCAAGGCGTCCATCTCGGCGATCAGGACGCGAGGGTCGATGACGACCCCGTTGCCGAGCACGGGAGTGATGTGGCCATACAGGACACCGCTGGGGACGAGTTGCAGCGCGAACGTCTCGCCGTCGACGACGAGGGTGTGTCCGGCGTTGTGGCCGCCCTGGTAACGGACGACCAACTGCATCTCCTTGGCGACGAGATCGGTGATCTTGCCTTTGCCCTCGTCGCCCCACTGGGTGCCCACGACAACAGTCGCCGGCACGTCACACTCCTTCGATCAGCCGATTCACAAACGATTCGAGGTTAGCGG
>JBDZVK010000287.1:0-3570 GCA_040255725.1 Actinomycetota bacterium | reverse complement strand
TTTGCGGTATCGTCGGCCTTTGCCGCCGTTGGTGGTGCCCTCTATCTGGGAGTCGTCCAACGCAACATCTCGGTGTCATCGGTCAGCGGGATCCAGGGGTTCGTCCTGTCGATCACCTTCGTCGCCATCATCATCGCCGGTGGGATGGGATCGGTTTGGGGCTCGATCGTCGGGGCATTGCTCGTACAGGGGCTTCCCCAGGCGTTGGCCACCCAGCCCGACCTGCTGCCCTTCGTCGGCGACGGCAAGGCCATCACCCTCACGTCGTTCAACAATCTGCTCTTCGGGGTGCTCATCGTCGTGTTCCTGCTGTTCGAACCCCAGGGCATCGCCGCTCTGTGGCGACGGCTCAAGGCCAGGATCACCGCGTGGCCGTCCCGACCATGACCCCCCAACTCGACCTTCCAGCATGATCTTCCACCCAAGACCCGTCCACCCCAATGAAGGAGTAGCCACGATGTCCCTCAGCAATTCTCCAAGTGCGCCGGTGCGCCGAAAGGTGCTCGCCGGCGGCCTGGCGCTCGTCCTCGCGGTGTCGGTCGCGGCCTGCGGGCGCAGCAGCGACTCGTCCGGTGGCGACGACAACGGCACGTCAGGGAACAAGAGCGGACAGCTCGCGGCGGCGCCCGGCTTCGACCCGGCGACCAAGACCATCACGCTCGGTGTCCTCACGCCGACCTCGACGACCGCGAAGCTGATCAGTGACCCGCTCACCGCGGGCAACAAGGCGTTCTACGACCAGTTGAACGCCTCGGGCGGCATCGACGGCAAGTACAAGGTGAAGCTCGAGATCAAGGACAACAAGTACGGCAGTGGCGACAACACCGCCACGGCCACGGCGTACGGCCAGATGAAGGACAACGTCGTCGCGTTCCAGCAGGTGCTCGGCACCGACCCGGTGCACTCGATCCTGTCGGACCTGAAGGACGACAACATCATCGCCGGTCCGGCGACCCTCGACGCCGAGTGGTACCAGGAACCGAACCTGATGCCGATCATGGCGCCCTACCAGGTCGAGGTGGCGAACGGCCTGTGGTACTACATCAACAAGATGGACGGGAAGGGCAAGAAGGTCTGCACCCTGACCTCCGACGACGGCTACGGCAACGCCGGATTGAACGGCGTGAAGTTCGCCGCCGACAAGCTGAACGTCGACCTCGTCGACACCCAGAAGTTCAAGACGGCACTCACCGGTGGTTCCTACGACGCGCAGGTCCAGTCGCTCCAGCAGAGCAAGTGCGATGCGGTGTTCCTGACCTCGCTGCCGTCGGACACCCTCGGGATCTTCAACGCGGCGATCTCGAAGAACTTCGAGCCGATGTGGATCGGGACCAGCCCCACCTGGATCAACCTGCTCGCGGCAGGGCCGGTCGGGGAGTACTCCGCCAAGCACTACGTGGTCGCTGCGGAGGGCCCCGAATGGGGTGACATGTCGGTTCCGGGCATGAAGAAGATGCTCGACGCGGTGAAGAAGTACGCGCCGAAGACCGAGCCGAACTTCTACTTCGCGTTCGGTTACCTGCAGGCGATGGCCATGTCCCAGATCCTCACCAAGGCCGTGAAGGACGGAGACCTGTCACGTGACGGCGTCATGAAGGCCATGAACTCGATCGGCAAGCTGACCTTCGACGGGGCCGTCGCCGACGAGAAGTACGGCGCCCCCGAAGACCGTGAGCCGCAGCGCGAGACCACGATCTTCAAGGTCACGCCCGACACGGTGAAGACCAATGGTGGTCTGACCCTGTACGCGGACGACGCCATGAACTTCACCAGCGACGTCGCCAAGCAAGTGCCGCTGACCAACTAGTCGGTACCGGTCCGGGCGAATTGCGATCCGCCCGCCAACCCAGCCGGCACCCGCCGACCCAGCCGGCACCCGCCGGCCTGGTGGGTGCTGCCACTCACCGATCGAACTCTGGGAGGTTTCCCGCGATCATCGTGGGTTTCCTCCCAGAGTTCGTCGCGTTTTCGGGTGCATTGGAAAGTTATATAATCTGGTTATGATGATCGGATGGTCGAGCAACCGGATCTCACCAGCGTCGTCCGGGCATTGGAGGCCCTCTCGGCGTGGGCGCGGCGAAGGAACCCGTCGCGGGTCAGCGCCTCGACGATCGCCGCGCTGAACACGCTCGAGCGCTCGGGCCCGTTGCGGATCACCGATCTCGCCGACCGCGAGGCGCTCACCCAACCCGGCACGACGGTGCTCGTGGATCGACTCGAGGCCGATGATCTGGCCGTACGCAGCCCCGACCCCGCCGACAAGCGCGCCACGTTGGTCACCATCACCGACGCGGGCCGGAGACTGCTCGCGGAGCGACGGGCGGTCGTGGCGGCGGAACTTGAGCGCCTCGATCCGAGCTTTCGCGACGCATTGCTGGGCGCGGTCCCGGCGATCGACGCGCTGATCGGCGGCGGCACCCGACAACTCGACGACAACGAGGAACGCCCATGAGCGCGACGACCGAAGCCAACGCCCCGTCCGGACCGGCCACCGGTACCGAACGTGAGCCCGGACCAGTGGCGGTCGCCGGTCCGTTCCAGCAGCCGAAGGCCGTGTGGGCGGTCGCCTTCGCGTGTGTGATCTCGTTCATGGGGATCGGCCTGGTCGACCCGATCCTGCCGGCGCTGTCCGACAGTCTGGGTGCCACCCCGAGCCAGGTCGAGTTGCTGTTCACCAGCTACCTGGTGGTGACCGCGGTGATGATGCTGATCACCGGCTGGGTGTCGAGCCGCATCGGGGCGAAGAAGACCCTGCTGTTGGGCCTCGCCGTGATCGTGGTCTTCGCCGCGGCGGCGGGGGCGTCGGGTGGCATCGGCGGCATCGTCGGGTTCCGGGCCGGCTGGGGGGTGGGCAACGCGCTGTTCATCGCCACGTCGCTCGCGGTGATCGTCGGGTCCGCGTCGGGCGGGTTCGCCGGGGCGATCGTGCTGTACGAGACCGCGTTGGGGATCGGGATCGCGTCGGGTCCGATCCTGGGCGGGGAACTGGGAAGCATCTCGTGGCGGGGCCCGTTCTTCGGGGTGTCGGTGCTGATGCTGATCTCGCTGGTCGCCACCGCGGTGCTGCTTCCCCCGACGCCGAAACCGGCTCGCAAGGAGAAGATCTCCGAACCGGTCAAGGCCCTGCGGCACCGCACGCTGGCGACCACCAGCGTCGTGGGCCTGCTCTACAACTGGGCGTTCTTCACCGTGCTCGGCTACTCGCCGTTCCTGATGCAGCCGATCACGCCGCAGCAACTCGGGCTGGTGTTCTGCGCCTGGGGGGTGTTCGTGGCGATCTTCGCGATCTGGGGTGCGCCGTGGTTCCGCGGGCATCTCGGCACGGCGAAGACGCTGTACGTGAACTTCGCCCTGATGGCCGTCGACGTCGCGGTGATCGGCGTCTTCTGGGATCACCGCACGGTGGTGATCGCGGCCGTGATCGCCTCGGGCATCTTCGTCGGCATGAACAACACCCTGGTCACCACCGCGGTCATGTCGACCTCACCGGTCGAGCGGCCGGTGGCCTCGGCGACCTACAACTTCGTGCGCTTCATCGGCGGCGGCCTCGCGCCGTTCGTCGCCTCGAAG
>JBDZVK010000286.1:0-3603 GCA_040255725.1 Actinomycetota bacterium | reverse complement strand
AGATCGTGTTCTTCCACGACCTGTCCGAGCAGGCGAAGGCCGACATGGCCGGCGGTGATCGGGAACCGTCCGCCACGCCATTCGGACAACCCTGCACGTTCACGACCTGGCCTGAGGTGCCGATCCACGTGCTCGTCGGCGCGGATGACCGTCTGTTTCCCGTCGAGTTCCAGCGCCGCATCGCCCGGGAACGCCTCGGCATCGAAGCCGACGTGCTGCCCGGCGGCCACCTCGTCGCCAAGAGCCGCCCAGCCGAGCTCGCCGATCGACTGATCGCCTACTTGCGCCCGCCAAATAGCCCGACGGAGTGACCCGCCGGCATCAGCATGTTCAGCTTCTTGAGCTCGACCTCGGTCAGGTCGTTCTTCGCAATGGTGACCTCGCCCTTCACGGGATGCTGCCCGGCGAACGAGGTGCGCCCCATTTTCGGCTTCGCCGCATCGGCTCGCGAGGCGATGACCTCGGCGGCGGTTCGGCCCTGCGCGGCAAAGTGGAGTTTGTTCTGCACCACCTTGAAGAGCTCTGCCGTGGCAATCTGTCGGAATTTCCGACAGGTTCGAACCCAGGACACAGCACGGCGGCGCTGGCAAGGCCTCAGGGGGTCAGGCGCGCTTTGATGCAGTCGGCGCTGCGGGCGGCGACGGTGGCGTAGGCCTCGGCGGCGTCGTCCAGGGCGAAGGAGTGGGTGAAGATCCCGTCGGTTCGCAGGGTGCCGTCCTGGATCAGGGGGACGAGTTCGCCCCAGGTGCGATGGACCGGCGCCAGGGTCATGCGCACGGTGAGGCTCCGGAACAGTCCCATGAGCACCGGCATCGGGTACGGCGTCAGGTCGTGCACGCCGATGATCGACACGGTCCCGCCTGGGCGCACGCACGCCATGGCTTCATCCAGGGTGGCATCCAGGGCGACGGCGTCGATCACCGCGTCGAGCCCACGACCGGCGGTCGCCTCGGCGACCGTGTCGGCCAGGGAGCCCTCGACGGCGGTCGCCCCTGATTCGACGGCCCGGGCGCGACGCCCCGCGACCGGGTCGACGGCGAAGACCTGGGAGGCACCGAGCGCGAACGCGGCACGCACCGCACACAATCCGACCGCGCCGAGTCCGATCACCGCCACCGTTCCGCCGGGTGGGATGTCGGCCCGTAGCGCGCCAGCCCATCCGGTGCCCAGGTTGTCGGTGAGCAACAGTGCCGCTTCGTCGTCGACCCCTTCGGGGATCGCCAGGAGCTGGAAGTCCGCGGCGGGCACCGCGACCGCGGTGGCCTGGCCGCCGGGGAGCATGCCCGATCCGAACACCTGTGGCCCTTCCACGCAACACACCGGGTCGTCTTGGGCACACCCCGCACAGTGCCCGCAACCGGTCACCGACGCGGTGAGGACCCGGTCGCCGATGGCGAAGCGCGTCACGTCCGGGCCGGCTTCGACGATCGTGCCGAGGAACTCATGGCCGACCGCGATGCCGTCCCCCACGTCGAGGTCGCCATCGTAGAAGTGCAGGTCCGATCCGCAGATCGCCGTGGCGTCGACCTGTACCACGACCCCGTCCTGTCCGGGCGGTGTCGGGTCCGGGGCGTTCGCCACCGTCACCCGGCCCGGCCCGTCGATCACCACATGCCGCATCCAGGCAACCCCGATCGTCGAATGACTCGGGGGGCGGCGGTGATGCCGGCCCCGGAATCTCCAGCATGCCCCACGACGGCTTCCGCCTGCGCGGCGGCTCCCATGTTCTGCGGCACAGGCCGATGGCGTAGCTCGACGAGCGTTCCTGGCGATCGGCTCGACAGGTGGCGTCGTGACAAGGCCGACCGGGTGCTTCGTCGCCGGTCCGATGGTCGCTCGAGTGGTCCGGCCGACGCTGATGCGAAGGTCGGTCGGTGGACGCAACTTCGGTTCACCACGGTTATGCTCGCCGCGATGGCCCCCCGCACCGACTCCCGCGAGGCCCCGAGCCGCGTGGGTGGCGACGAAGCCGAGGTCATCCCCTTTCGGCCGCGCCCCGCGGCTGGGGCCGTCGAGGCTGCTGAGGCGGACGACGACACGAACCAGTCGGCGGACGAGCCGCTCTGGTCCGAGGTGCTGGGCGACGTGTTGCGTGAGGAGCGGCGCCGGCAGCAGCGCACGTTGGCCGACGTGGCCGAACGGGCGGCGGTCTCATTGCCGTATCTTTCCGAGGTCGAACGCGGTTGCAAGGAGATCTCATCTGATCTGCTCGCCGCGGTGATCACCTCACTCGAGGTCGACCTGGCGACGGTGCTCGAGCGTGCCGCCGGGCGCATCCGCTCAAGTGGCGTCGGCTCGGCCCAGATGCTCGCCGCCTGAGCAGGCGGCCGAGCAACACCTGCCACGGTCTGTCGTGCAGGCAGCACCCCCAGCTGCGCCAAGCGCTCCGAGCGTCGCTGATGGCAGGTAGCATTTCGGCATGTCGTTGTTGGATCGGATCGTCATCGACCCCGAGATCGTCCATGGTCGCCCGGTTATTCGTGGGACGCGCATGCGGGTCGCCGACGTCTTGTCGCTGCTGGCCGCGGGGGCCGATGAGGCGGAGATCCTTGCTGACTACCCCTATCTGACCGCTGACGATGTCCGTGCCAGTCTCGCTTACGCCGCGGCACAAGCCGACAGGGCTGTCGTTCTCGCTTCGTGACGACCGCGCGATTCTTGGTCGACGCCCAACTGCCGCCTTCGCTCGCCCAGCTTCTCCGAGCACGTGGGCATCGCGCTGAACACATCACCGAGGTCGGTCCGGCCGATGCGACTGATCGCGACCTTTGGGACTACGCACTCGACAATGGCGCAATCATCATCACCAAAGATGAGGACTTCGCCAACATGGTCGCGCTTGGCGGCGCAGGGCCAGCGGTCGTCTGGGTTCGAGTCGGCAATACGCGACGGGCCGCGCTCATGGCCTGGTTCGAACCGCTCATCGACGAGATCGCGGGCATGGTCGACTCGGGACAACGCCTCATCGAACTTCGCTGATTGAGGCAACGGGTTCAGTTCGATCCGATGAGTCGCAAGCGCTCGCCGGCGGGCACCTCTCTGGGGATCAGGGACCAGGTGGAGGGGGGTCGGCACGGTCGACCACACCGGGAACCCAAAGAAGCTCGATGCCGGCCCGCGGAACTCGATGAGCTGATTCCGGAGGGCTGGGAGCGAATCGATCCGGTTACTGATGGGTCGGAGCACTTCAGTCACCGGTCACCCGCTTCGGTGGTGACGCTCGCGTATGCGACGGGCATCGAGATCACCGGGTTGTGTGGTGCCCGCGTCGTCGCGCACCGCGACTACGAGAAGTTCCCCGTGTGCCCCGTGTGCGAAGAAAGGCTCGCACTTCTCCGAGCTACCGCGTCCTTGCGCAGCACGGACGCGCCCGATGGCTAGAGAAGCTCGGCCCGCCTTGCGGCGCGAGTGCGACGGCGCTCGTCCGCGGTCGCTGCCGCCTCACGAGCGGCGGTCGTCGCGGCACCTCGGGCGCTGAGGATCCGGAAGACCTCTTCGGCCGGTACCCGTCGTGCCGAACCGATCATGAAGCTCTCGATTCTGCCGTCCTCGCAGCGCCGAGTCAGATGTGTACGGGACATCCCGAGCAACTTGGCCGCTTCG
>JBDZVK010000285.1:3187-3613 GCA_040255725.1 Actinomycetota bacterium | reverse complement strand
GATTCGCCGCGACGATCGCCGAACGCCTCGCCGAGGCCAATGCTGCGGCCGCCCGAGCCGCGGACGAGCACACCGCCGACGGGGTCGAACCGGGGCGGACCTCCAGCGTGGCCATGGTGCTCGCCGACCGACGCGCCGATGTCGACGACTACGTGAAGCAGCGTTACGGGCGCCTGGGCACGTTGCGCTCCACCCGGGTGTCGGCCACCGGCTACGGCCAGGGTCGGGCGGCCGGAGCGCGCGCGGACCTCGGCACCCGTCGCGACGTCGCCCCGGCCGCCCGGGGCGCCATCGGTTCGTGATCCGCGACGCGCACCGTGCCGCGGTGTATGCAGTCGAACACCTGGTCTTCGCCGAGACGTTGTTCAGCGAGCCGATCGGTCCCGCAGGAGTGCTCGACCTGGCCGGACTGGTCGCCGACAGCGA
>JBDZVK010000285.1:0-3177 GCA_040255725.1 Actinomycetota bacterium | reverse complement strand
CGACAGCCTATGGTGGCGTGGCATCGGCGCGCCCTTCGAGGTCGTTCCGACCCGCCGAGGGTCTCAGCATTCGTCGGCACACGCGGCATCATCGGGCACAGCCGACGCCCAGATCCGCCTCTCGGTCCATCAGGAGGACGCGGCGACCCTCGCTCACGAACTCGCCCACGTGCTCGTCTCGGGCCATGGAGCCGATGCCGCGCACGGGTCGCTGTTCCGTGCCGCGGAGATCGACGTCGTCGCCGTCGTGTGCGGCACGATCGTCGCCGATCGTCTCGCCATTGCGTTTGCCGACGCAGGCCTGCCCGCAGCCGCCCGTGCCTGGGTGGCACCCGAGCGACCCGGTGACCGGGGCTTGTACGGGCGCTGGCGCTCGGCACGTTTCGCGGTGGAGATGACCGAGCGTTGAGCGAGCGACGCTGACAACCGAGAACGCCTCGAAGCCCTGATCGCCACCGCTCCCACGGGGCCGCTGATCTTGATTGTTCGGGTTCCAGAGCAGGTTCATCGCCGCCACGACAGGTCGCTGTCGTTGGTCAGGGCGGGGTCTCGCTCGGTCCGCGCTCGTCGTCGAGCCTGACAACCTGGGGCCGATGGGACGACGAGCCCTTCCGCCAAGGCGTCGACGACGGGCCGCGGGCGACCGAAGGGTCAGCCGACCGTTGTGGTGGGTGCGACCCAGTCCGTCGGGAAGATCCGCACGTCCAACGCGTGCTGCGCGTCGGGAGAGAAGACGATCAACAGCGTGGACCCACCCGACGCCAATCGGCCACTCGAAGTCGTCGGAGTCGCTTCGGTCGTCGGGGCCGCGGTCGTGACGCAGACGGTGGTCGAAGAGCAGTACTGCTGGGCCGGTCCCGAACGGAACATGGCCACGGCACTCGCCGGCAGGTTGTCGAAATGGACGATCCACGCCGGCGTCCGGTCATAGGTCAGATGGACGGGCTGCGACTCGAGATAGGCGAGCTCGGACGACGATGGATGCATCGCGGCTGCCTGCTCTGGAGTCACCCCGGCAACGGGCGTCCCACTCACTGTGTCAGTATAGTCGCCGTATTCGATCGTCGGCGAAAACCCCTTCGTCACCAGGTGCGCGAAGAACTGATTTGCCTCGATCCGATCCCTGACCCCGTCGGTGAAGTCGGCTGGCTTCGCGGGCGGATCGAGCAGCAGCTTACCACCGTCGAAGCTCTCTTGTACCTTGACCGTCTGTGCGGCCAGTCTGCCACCCCCGGCACGCGCGACCGTCCTGTCGCTGCGTGCACAACCCACAACAGCGACGGCCAGCATGACGGCGATGACTGTCGCTGCCAGCGTGGCGCGTGCGAATGTGCGCATGCGACAACTGCCGTTGCATAAGGGTGTCATGGCGTGCTCCACGTGTCAAAGCACCACTGTCCGCCGCAATCGTGTGACGGCCATGAATAGGAATCGACCGGCTGCGGCGTCGGCCGGTAGGTGGGATCAAGCTTTTGCCACGTGTAACCAAGGACCTCTGCTGAAACAAACGTCCAGTGAGAGGTATTTGGAAAGGGCTTTCCGATCATACCGTCGTCGTAATTGTGCACCTCGCCCAAGTCTTGTATCCCGAGCGGGTGCAACCAATATGCTCCTGGCGCATAGCTCGTCGTCTGGAGCTTGTACGCCCCCACCCACATGTCTTCGTCCCCATATGCGCCCTGCGAAACCGAGTACTCATAGGTGCTCCCGTAGTTGGCCTCTGAGGAGGTAAAATTGGACTCGAAGCAATACGGCTCCCCGGGCGGAGGTTGGCAAAGTGACTCCGGGATCGCGAACTGGGAGAACTGAACGGGATAGGTCGGGGAATTAAACATCCGCCACCAGCCGGCCTGTGCGTATTCAGCGTAGGCAGGAAGCTTGCCGGTGAGCATGGTCCATCCACCCATCGCATTGCCGTAATAATTGTTGGTGCACCAGATTCCGCCTTCGACAGTGATGAGCGCGGAGGTCCCGATCACATATGTGGTGCTTGCTGTGCCAGGATCCATGCTGCCGTCGAAGTAGAAGCCCTGGGAACCGCAGTTGCCAGCTCCCGCGCTCGCTGGTCGTGCACTGACCATCGCGAGGACGGCGACCGTGCAACATGCCAACGCCATGCCCGCGAGCCGGGCAGAGTGCAATAGCCGAACCCTCGCACTCGGAGACATAGCTTATAGATTACGCTGGCGGCGAGGTGTTGTCAATGCCGCGCCGGCCTCGGCGCCGATCTCCTTCTGGCCAACGAGACGCTCGACCCTCTCGGCGAACGTCGACGGCGGGTACGCGGTCGCCGATCTGAGACTCAAGTCGCTGGGGATGGACCACGGAAACCCTTCCGTACCAGGCGGTTCCGTGTGGTTTTGCTCCGACGAGCACACGACGTTCGCGCCCGAGGAACCCGTCAGGGTGGGGTCGAAGCTGCGTTTCGTGCCCGCGCACGTCGACCCGACCGTGGCCTACCACGAGGCGATGTGGCTGGTGGACGGCGACGAGGTCGTCGAGCGCTGGGAGGTCGACCTCCGCGGCTGGTGAGGAACCGCATGAGGATCGAGCCGACGGGTCGTGGTGGGCGATGAGGGACTCGAACCCCCGACATCTGCCATGTAAAGGCAGCGCTCTGGCCAACTGAGCTAATCGCCCTCGCAGGAATTGTAGTGACCCGTCACCGCGCGCAACCCGGCGGAAATCGTCGTGCCCTCGGCATGGCCGATCGATCGGCGCAATCGAGAAAATGCGCTCGAATCGCCTCATCGGCGTGCCCGCGGGCACGCCAGGCGAGCCGGCCGCCCGAAGCTCGGTGTGTGCCGCGCGTCTGTTCATTGGTGGCGCACCGACCGTCGCCGCGCTCGATGCGGTCGGCCCACTTCGGTGCGGTCATGCCGGCCCAGGCCGACCGAACGCCTCGGCCCGGGCAGCGACGAACGCGGCGCAGAGCTCGGGGGTCGCCGCGGCGACCGGAGTCCGGCGAGCCCCGTGGTCGAGCACGACGAGGTCGCGCCCCAACGCGTCGACGACCGATGCGCCGGCCTCCCGGCACACGAGCAGGGCGCCGGCGTAATCCCACACGCCGTGCGCATCGGGCGAGCAGTCGACGAACGCGTCCAGTCGGCCGTCCGCCACGGCGCACAGATCGAGCGCGACCGCGCCGAGGGCACGGAACTGCCGCCACCCCAACGA
>JBDZVK010000284.1:0-3613 GCA_040255725.1 Actinomycetota bacterium | reverse complement strand
CACGACGTTGCCGGATGCGTCGGTCGCCATGGCGTGGCCGTAACGGGCCCCGGGGCTGGTGGTGGGGTGCTGTCGGGTCCAGGTGGTGCCGTCCCAGATCCAGGTGTCGTTCACGAACGAGTCACTGCCTCCACTCCTGCCACCGAAGAGGACGATGTTGTCGGAGGCGTCGGTGGCCGTGGCGTGGTAGTAGCGACCGCCGGGGGCCGAGTTGGTTTCGACGAGGGTCCACGCTGCGGTGGTGGTACCGGCCGCGAAGACGGGAGGTGCACCGACGATCCGGGGTGCGGTCCAGAGCGCACCTCCGGCCAGGGCGGCGGTTCCGGTGTGTCTGAGGAACGTGCGGCGGTCGACTCGACGCGCGTCGGCTACCGCGTCCTGAATGGCCCCGGAGGGGTCCTGCGTGGACATGGACTGCTCCTGGGGTGTTCGCGCACCCCATGGGTTTCGTGGTCCGGGTTGTTCCCGGATCGCTTGCCGGGACCTTAGCAACTCACCTGACCGTGTCCGGCCGCCGTGCGCGACGCCTCGTCGTGACCGGTCGAACTACGGAGCGAGCAGGGCTCGTACCGCGCGGCGGAGGCGTCCGCGTATCTCCGGATTCGGTGCGCCCTGGTCGGCTTCGAAACGTGCCGCACTCAGGATCAGGCCGCCGATGAGTGCCCCGGTGGCCGACACGGCATCGTCGGCGACTCCGGCACGGGCGAGGATCGGTAGCAGCGGTGCCAGGAGCCGACTGTGCACCCCGAAGATCTCCGAGCGGATCTCGTTCGCCGGTCCCGGCTCGTACTGACCCATCGACGCCATGAGGGCGTGTTCGGGCCGGGCGGCGTAGTCGAGTTGGTCGTCGACCCAGGCAGCGATCAGCTCCATCGCCGGCTGGTCGCGGTCGAGAATCTGCGCGGACCGCTCGAGTCGTCTCTCGAGTTCCCTGTGGAACCAGCGGGTGAGGATGTCGGCCTTGGAGGGGAAATAGCGGTAGAGCGAGTTTCGTGCCAGCCCCACCGTTTCGGCGATCTCTCCGAACGACACGCTCGCATAACCGTGTTGCATGAACAGCTCGATGGCCGTGTCGAAGACCCGTTGCTCTTGCCGCGCGACGTGTTCGGCGACACTCGGTGCAGAGATCTTGGGCACGGTGGTCAGCCTCGGGTGGCGGCGACTTCCTGCAGTCTGCCCGCCTGCAGGTGGACGTGTCGGTCGGCCACCTCGAGCGGCGCGTCGTCGTGGGTCACCAGCAGCGCGGCGATCCCACGCTCGTGCACTTCGTGGGCGATGAGCCGGGCGATGTCGCCGGAGAGTTCCGGGTCGAGCGAAGCGGTCGGCTCGTCGGCGAGGAGCACGCTGGGCGACGCCATCAGCGCCCGCGCCACGCCGATCCGCTGACACTCGCCGCCGGAGAGATGCCGGGGGAGGGCGTCCATCCGGTGCGACAGCCCGACGACCTCCAGCAGTTCAGCGGCGCGGGTTCGGGCCTCGGACCGCGCGCGGCCCGAGATGTGGAAGACGACCTCGAGCTGTTCGCGGGCGGTCAGCGAACCGAGGAGGTTCGCGGTCTGGTAGATGATGCCGATCTCGCGGCCACGGATCGCGCTGCGTTGCCGGGCGGGCAGCCCGTGAGTGGCCTCTCCGGCGATGGTGACTTCACCCGAGCCGGTTCGTCGCAGCAGGCCGGCGATCGCCAGCAACGTCGACTTGCCCGACCCGGAGGCTCCGGTGAGCACCACGATCTCACCGGCGTCGATCGACAGGTCGACGCGTTCGAGCAGGATGCGCTCGTGGTCACCGTCGGGTACCGCCACCCGGAGCGCGTCGAGCTGCAAGGGAGGAGGCGAAGGAGCCGCGTTGTTCATCGTTCCGACGCTCCGAGGGCGATCGCGGGTTCGATGCCGGTGATGCGTTTGAGTGGGACGAGGCTCCCGACGACGCCGGCGACGATCAACAGCACGACGCCGGAGATCACCGTGGACGGCACCAACTCGACCGGTGCCGCCCCGCCGCTCATCAGTGCGACGAGACCGGCTCCCACGGCGGAGCCCACGATGGTGGCGATCGCCACGACGATGACCATCTGAGCCAACCCGTCACGGATCACGTACCAGCTCGACGCGCCCATCGCCTTGAGCAGACCGACCTGGCGCGTGCGTTGCACGATCAGCACCGTGAAGAAGGCGCCGACCACCAGCGCGGAGATCACCAGCAGGAACGCCCGGATCAGCGACATCGTGGACTGTTCGGCCGTGAACCCCGGTGAGCCGTCGTAGGTCGCCGCCTTCGACTTGACCTCGGTGCCGGTGTCGGTGGCCACCCGTTCGACCGCGGCATGAGCATCATCGGGGACCTGGAGCGCGATCGCGGAGAAGCGGCCGCGGGCGTCGTTGCCGTAGGTCAGCTTCTGCCACGTGCCCAGCGACGTGTACGCGATCGGGGCGTGCCCGTAGGACCCGGCGAAGGTGAAGCCGAGGACCGGGAGGGTCGTTCCCGAACTGGTGAACGTGTAGTCGTCGCCGACCTCGATTCCTTCGGATGCGAGCTCGCCCGACAACACCAGGCCGGGTCGACCGGCGAGAGCCGCTTGCGCGTCGGCCCGTTCGGCGTCGTCGGCGTCGGCGTCGCGGACGAGGAAGCTGTCGTCTTCGACGCCGAACAGCGCGACGTCGAGGTCCGGTTTGGCGCTGTGGGACTTCGCGTTGGCGAACGTCACCCCCAACGGCGTCGCCTGCACCCCGGGGATCCCACGGAAGCGCGCCAGGGTCTCATCGGTCACGGTCGAGCGCGAGAACGTGGCCTTGGAACCGTGTTCGAAGGCCATGTGGTCGAAGGGCAGCGCCCGCAAGCCGGAGATCCCGTCGCGGACCAGCCCGTTGGCGAGGGCGCCGAGCACCGTGGTGAGCAGCGCCACCAGCACGACGACGAGTCCGACCAGCAGAAAGCGGCTCCAAGAGCGACGGAGGTCTCTGAGGGCGATGAACATGGTGGGCCTCTGGCCTCCGGGCGGTGTGCCGACCGCGGCCGACGATGACGACGCGGTGTCGACAACATACCGACATCGTGTCGGCATGCCAACTCCGCCCCGCACCGGACATTCCCGGTGCGATCGTCGAAGGAAGGCTCAGAACCCGTGGACCCGGTGATCGAGCACCGCGCCCAATGCCGCGACTCCCGGGTGGGCACGACCGGCGGACGCCCCCACGAGACCTCGGAGTTGCTGCAAGGTCACGAGGCGGAGGTACAACGCCTTGTCGACCGCGACCGCGAGACGCCCCCGGTCCACGACGGCACCGACGTCGGTCAGGGTGCGGGCCGGCGAGGTGACCGGCACACCGCGGTGGACCGACACCTGTTCCGGTCGAAGGTCGGTGCGCACGTGGACGGCGACGCCCGAGGGCACGGGACGGCCCAACCCGGCCGTGGCCACCTCGACCGGGGGCTCGGAGTCCCACAGATCCCAGAGCCACAGGGCAGACCGGTCCGAGGCCGCGACCACCCCACCCAGCGCGAGGCACGCGGCCAGCAGCAGACGGCGTGGCGTCAACACCGTCGCCGGGGTCCGGTACACGCCGTCGTGGATCCGGACGATCGCACGGCGCCGTTCGAGCGCCTGGATCTGGGG
>JBDZVK010000283.1:0-3630 GCA_040255725.1 Actinomycetota bacterium | reverse complement strand
GGCCGCCGAGGCCACCACCGACGAAACCCCGGCCGACGCCGGATCCGAACAGGAGTAACACCCACATGGCAACCACCGAACAGATTCTCGACGACATCGCGGGCCTCACCGTGCTCGAGCTCTCCGAGCTGCTGAGCGCGTTCGAAGAGCGCTTCGGCGTGACCGCCGCGGCGCCCGTCGCCGCGGTCGCCGCCGCACCCGCGGGTGGTGGTGGCGACGCCGCTGCCGAGGACGAGCAGGACGAGTTCGATGTCGTCCTCACCGCCGCCGGCGACAAGAAGATCGGCGTGATCAAGGCCGTCCGTTCCCTCACCAGCCTCGGGCTGAAGGAAGCCAAGGACCTCGTCGACAACGCCCCGAAGCCGGTGCTCGAGAAGGTTTCGAAGGACGACGCCAACGCCGCCAAGGCGGCCATCGAAGAGGCCGGCGGTTCCGTCGAACTCAAGTAGTCCCTGGTCCGATCTCGGACCGATCAGCGCTTGCGGGCGGGCGTCATCCGGCGCCCGCCCGTCGCGCGTCCGGACCTCGGCCCTGCCCTGGTCGAACTCTTGGAGGTTTCCGGCGTTCTTCGTGGGTTTCCTCCCAGAGTTCGGTTGGTGGGCTGTGGCGCGCCACCCCGCTTCCAGCCCGACCTCGGGGATTCGGGAAGGTTGTGCGCGACTCCTGTAGGCCACGCTCACGGAATCTGCCGCAGTTCGGCCGGGTCTCTACGATCGTGACGTTCGAAACGGCCAGAGGGGAAGCCAGCCATGCAGATCCGACCCGGAGTGGAAACGCTCACCGTCACGGGCGCCACGGCGGGGGCGCGTCTGCGACTGGAAGCGGCAGACGGCGTACCCGTCGTGACCCAGGTGGCCGACGAGGCGGGCAACGTCCACTTCGCGTATCTGCCGCCCGAGCACCGGGTCGTGAACGGTGTCGACGACCTCGTCGAAGTCGTCCGCGAAGGTCGGACGCTCGACCCCGGCGACTATGTGCTGGTCGACGATGCGACCGGAGAACGCCACGGGCCCGTCACCGTGCTCGCTGTCGACGATCATCCCGACCCGGCGTTCTACGACCAGCAGCTCGACCCCGGGTTCGGGTATCTCACGATGCGCGACGGGGTGCAACTCTCCGCGAACGTGCTCACCCCGGACGAGAACCTGTACGGTCCCGCGCCCTGGCCGACCGTCATCGAGTACTCCGGTTACGGCCCGTCGAATCCGGACGCGCCCCAACCCGGCTCGCTCATCGCCAACCTGCTCGGGTTCGCGGTGGTCGGCGTGAACCTGCGGGGGAGCGGCTGCTCGGGTGGCATCTACGACGTGTTCTCGGCGGCGCAGTCGGCCGACGGGTACGACATCGTCGAGATCGTGGCCCGCCAGGACTGGGTCCTGCACAACCGGCCCGGCATGGTGGGACTGAGCTACCCGGGCAACACCCAACTGTTCGTCGCCGCGACCAGGCCGCCGAGTCTCGCGGCGATCACGCCGCTGTCGGTGCTCGATGACCTGTGGCGCCAGCAGTGGCCCGGGGGCATCTACAACTCCGGGTTCACCCGCGTGTGGATCGAGATGCGCGACGCCGAGACCAAGATGGGCGGACAGGCGTGGGACGCCCAGAGGATCGCGGACGGCGACGAGGTCGCCGCGGCGAACCAGCAGGTGCGCACGATCGACCTCGACTTCGCCCGGTTCGGCCACGCCATGGACACCTACCGCGACGCGATGCGCGAGCGTCGTGCCGCCGACCTGGTCGGGCAGATCGACGTGCCCGTGTACCTGACCGGTTCGTGGCAGGACGAACAGACCGGCAGCCGTGCCGCGCTCATGCTCGATGCGTTCACGTCGTCGCCACACACCGTGTTCACCTTCGTCAACGGCCACCACCCCGACGGCTACTCGCCGATGCTGATCAACCGGTGGTTCGAGTTCCTCACCTTCTACGTGGCACGCCGGATTCCCCAGGTGAACCCACTGATGCGCGAGCTCGCGCCGACGGTGTTCGCCGAGCACTTCGGGTACACCCCGGTGCTCGAGGCCGACCGGTTCACCGAGTTCGGCGACGACTACGACGCCGCGCTCGCCGCGTACCAGGTCGAACCGCCCGTGCGTCTGCTCTTCGAGAGCGGCGCGGCCAACGACGTGGCGGGGTCGCCTGGCGCGCGTTTTGAGACGGTCGCCGACGCGTGGCCGATCCCCGAGACCGTGGCAGAGCGGCTCTGGCTGGGTCCCGAGCACGCGCTCGTCTCCGACGCGCCCGCGGGAGAAGGGACGGTGCCGTACCGAGACGATCCCGACGCGGGCGCGGAGAGCTACGCGCTGACCGACGATTTCGACGCGTTCATCCAGCCGACGATCGCGTACGAGTGGACGCGGTTCCCCGATGGCGCCCAGGCCGTGTGGGAGACGGTCGTGGACGAGACGTTCACCATCGCCGGGCAACCCCACCTCGATCTGTGGCTGCGACCGGGCACGACCGACACCTCGGTGCAGGTGACCCTCACCGAGGTGCGGCCCGACGGTGCCGAGGTGCGGGTCCAGACCGGGTATCACCGCCCCGTCCACCGCGTCGAGGAGCGACCCGGCGACCCGCTGTACGTCGATTACACCTTCGCCCGCGAGGACCGCGTCGAACTGGTGCCGGGGGAGTGGATCCACACCCGGGTCCCGTTGCTGCCGGTGGCGCATCTGTTCCGCAAGGGCGTGACGCTGCGGGTCGCCGTGTCGACACCCGGACGGGACCACCCGTTCTGGCGGTTCGAGAACCCGACCGTCGAGGGCGCGACGCATGAAGTGGGGATCGGGGGAGCCCACGCGACATCGCTGGTGTTGCCGGTGATCCCGACGCCGGACCATCCGGCCGACCTGCCGGCTGCCGACGCGATCCGTGGCCAGGTGAATCGCCCCGCCCTGCCTCTCTGACCGGCCCGACCCCGGCGCGGATCAGCGCCGGCGCACCGGCCACATTCGGTTCTTTGGAGAGTTCTCGTCCGTATCCGACGTCGACGCTCCAAAGAACCCTCGTCACCGCGTTTCACGGCGCTCTGACCGTCGGCAGAGCTCGGGGTCGGCGAGTGCCCGAGCCCCGGCTCGATGCGGTGTGGCGATCCACAGCCACGACTCGTACGGCACGAGCATGGGGCCGTCGAAGCGGCGCCGGAAGATGGTGTCGAGTTCGTCGAGCAGGTCGCGACGGGCGGTCGGGGCGAGGGCGGCGACGTAGCTGTAGCTCGCCACTTCGGTCATGAACTGGTCGACCGACATGATCCGGTCCCAGCCGATGGTCACCCGCGTGCCGACATCGAATCGCCCATCGCCGGCCATCGTGGTGCCCCAGTCGGTGTCGCGCTGATCCTGGCTCACGCCAGTGCACGCACGGGAGACGGCCGTCCAGTAGACGTCGAACCACTCCTCGCCGTCGGCCCGGGCGTGCGACCACCACGCCGCGAAGCGCCCGTGAGGGCGCAGGACACGGTGCACCTCCGAAGCGCCCGCGACCGCGTCGAGCCAGTGCCACGCCTGCGCGAAGCACACCAGATCGACCGACGCGGTAGGGATCGGCAGTGCGTGCCCGTCCGCGACCACGGCAGGCAGATCGGGTGACCTGATCGCCGCGCGCCGGAGCATCTCGTGGGCGTGGTCGATC
>JBDZVK010000282.1:0-3633 GCA_040255725.1 Actinomycetota bacterium | reverse complement strand
CCGCGGCGCTGTGGGCCGACGCGGGCATCACGAACCCGCGCGAAGAGATCGACTGCGCCGAGATCTACGTGCCGTTCAGCTGGTTCGAGCCGATGTGGCTCGAGAGCCTCGGCTTCGCCGGACCCGGTGAGGGTTGGAAGCTCACCGAGGCGGGTGTGACCGCGCTCGACGGGGACCTGCCGGTGAACATGTCGGGCGGGGTGCTCTCGTCGAACCCGATCGGTGCTTCCGGTCTGATCCGTTTCGCCGAGGCCGCCCAACAGGTACGTGGCCTCGCCGGCGACCACCAGGTGGAGGGTGCACGGAAGGCGCTGGGCCACGCCTACGGCGGCGGTTCGCAGTACTTCGCCATGTGGGTGGTCGGCTCCGACAAGCCCTGAGCCCGGGTGTGGGCCGACGTCGGCCTGATCGACCACCTCGGTCGTCACATCGCGAAACGCTTTCGGGTCGCGACGCCGCTGACGTCCCACCGCGTCCGACGGTCGCTCGCGGGCCTGGGCGCCTCCGAGCCGGGTTCCGGCTATGGTCTCCGGCGACGGTCACTTGCACGGGGGGATGACATGCCGACCTCGGGCGCGTCTGAGGAATCCGCTTCGAGAACTTCGGAGCTGGCGGGGTCGACCGCCGGGGTCGTGGACCGGCGCCAATTCATCGAGCGAGCGGGGCCCGGTGCGGCGGCCGGCGGCCTGGTGTGGACGGTCCGGCAGGTGTCGGAAGCCTGACCGACCATCGGCATGCGCCCCGTCCTCCACGGCACGGCGCCGATGGAGGGCCGCCTGAACGATGATCTTCGACCCCTCTGATGCATCGTGAGTAGATACGATGATCAGCCACGTGCTCTCGTTGATCTACTGTTCAATCGAACGGCTATTCGAAAGCAAGGGCGACGATGCAACCAGAGGGCACCTCACGAGACACGACACCGGACGCGCGCGTCACCACGGGCGTCGATCGACGGCGGTTCGTCAAAGGGCTCGGTCTGGGGGTTGCCGCCGGTGGCGTGGCGTGGACCGCCCCTCGGGTGCTGACGGCCAAGGCCGCGTTCGCCGCCGGGAGCGAGCCCGGGCCCACCTGGACCGAGCAGTTCCCGGTGGACTCGGCGACGGGCCGGTACGGGCACGCCATGGCGAACGACGCCGACGGCAACGTCTTGTTGTACGGCGGCTGGGACACGTTCTATCTCGGTGACACCTGGATCTGGGACGGGACCACCTGGTCGCAACGATACCCGGGCGCGGCGCCGACGGCCCGCTACTTCCACGCGATGGCGCTCGATCCGGCGGGCAACGTCGTGTTGTTCGGCGGCTTCGACTTCACCGACGCCTCGGGCGACATGTGGCTGTGGAACGGCACGACGTGGGCGTCGGCGACCCCGAACCCGAAGCCCGGGGTTCGCTACTCCCATGCGATGGCGAACGACTCGTCGGGTAACGTCGTGCTGTTCGGTGGCCGCACCGGCGGGAGTTACCTGAACGACACCTGGGTCTGGAACGGGAGCAGTTGGAGTGCCAAGTCGGTGTCGCCGGCGCCGTCGCCTCGCGCCCAGCACAAGATGGCGACCGACGGTGACGGGAACGTCGTGCTGTTCGGCGGCTACGGTGATTCGGGCCATCTCGGTGACACGTGGATCTGGGACGGCGCGCAGTGGACCGAGCACACCCAGGCGAGTCCACCCGCGGCACGCGACGAGCACGTCATGGCCGCCGATGCCTCGGGCGAGGTCGTGCTGTGCGGCGGTATGAACATCGCCGGCTATCTGTGGGACACCTGGACCTGGGACGGGACCGGCTGGATCGAGCGGCACCCTGCCACGCAGGTCTACGCGGTCGAGCGCGCCGCGATGGCGACCGACCCGGCCGGTGGAGCGGTCCGGTTCGGCGGCGGGAACTCGTTCTTCCAGGCTGCCGACACGTGGATCTGGGCCTGAATCGGCACACGCCCGTACGCCGCATATCCTGCTGTCCGTGAATCGTCGTCACCCTCGGTTCGTCACCGTCGACCCGGCAAAGGATCCGGTGCGTCGCCTTGCCTGAGCCTCGGATCGGCCGGACGTCGGTCGCCGGTGATCGGCCGCTGCCTGCAGACGACGGGGTCGACAACGTCCTGCACACGTTCATCTCGCTGTTCCGCCGCCGCGCGCACGTGGTCGCGCTGGGCCTGGTGTTCGGTCTGGCCCTCGGGGTGGCCTGGACGATCGCGGTGCCGGCACCGGGCTCGGGGACGAAGTACTACAAGGCGACCACGACCCTCGTGGCGCTCGACACCTTGACCGCCACCGTCGACCCGGCCGTCCAGGCGATGTCCGTCGGATCGCCGCTGCCGACGGCGCTCCGCTACGCCCAGTCGGTGCAGCTCACCGATGCGGTGGCCGAGAAGTTCGGAGTCTCGGCCGACACCGTGGCTCGCCGATTGAGCGCGGATCGAAACACCGACACCGCCTACCCGGCCCTGGGGATCACCGCGCTGGCGACGTCGCCCCGGCTCGCCGAGGCCATGGCCACCCACGCCGCGCAACTGACGATCGACCACACCGGACAGGACGACGTCGCCGCCGCTTCACGTGCGCAACTGGAGACCTCGTTGCGTGGGCTGCAGAGCCAGCGCGAGCGGCTCGACGCCCGGATCGCCGCCGCCCCGGCGAACGTCGAGGATCTCCGACGGCAGACCATCGAGGTGCAGTCCCGCATCTCCGCGCTGCAGGGACAACTGGCGACACTCGCGTCGGTTCCCGACGCGCCGACGCTCGAGGTCCAGCAGCCGGCCCGGGCGATCCAGATCAACTCCCAGAGTTTCGCCTACCGAGTCGACCAGAACGAGAACGCCCAGAGTTCTCTCGAGACCCAGAAGCAACGCCAGGAGGGACCGGACTTCGACGAGACCGACCTGTCGCAGAGCTGGCCCCCGGCCAAACCGTGGCGCATCCCCTTGGGGCTGTTGCTGGGCCTCGTCGCCGGGGCTGCACTCGCTGCACTGGTCGAGGCCTGGGACGATCGCATCCGCTACCGTGACGATGCCGAACGGATCACCGGCCTGCCCGTGCTCGCCGAGATCCCGAGCCTGGACGCCGCACAGGCCCGTCGTGGGGTGTCGATCATCGACGATGAAGCGATGATGCCGCTCGTCGAGCGGTTCCGGTCGATCCGCACGGCCCTCGGCCTGGTGCTCGGTGACCGGAGTTCGTCCGACGGGCGCGCCCCGGTGGTGCTGGTGACCTCGCCGTCGCCGGCGGAGGGCAAGACGACCGTTGCCGCGCACCTGGCCGCCACGTTCGCAGCTTCGGGGACCCGGACCCTGGCCATCGACGGCGATTTCCGTCGACCGCGCCTGCACCATCGACTGCATCCGACACCGGATCCGGTGGCACCGGACGGTCCACGGCTCACGCCGCTGCCGGAACTGTCGTATCTGGCCGGTCCGGTCCACGCCCATCAACCCGATGCCGCCGTCGATGCCGTCGAGGAACTCATCCACACCTGGCGAACCTCTTTCGACCTCGTGGTACTCGACACGCCGCCGATTCTCACGACCAACGACGCGGCTGACCTGTTGGGCGTCGCCGACCTGGTCGTGGTCGTGGTGCGGGCCGGTCAGACTCGTCGCCGGGTCGCCCGCCGGGTGGCGAATCAGCTCCAA
>JBDZVK010000281.1:0-3649 GCA_040255725.1 Actinomycetota bacterium | reverse complement strand
GCCTCGGTCGCGATCAGCTTCGCGATGGTGTCCCAGTGCGAGACCGTGCGGTTGTCGAGGTTTCCCTGGCCGGACCAGGCCCACCCGGCGGTCAGCACCACGCCGACGACCACGAATCCGGCCAGCGCTGCCCTGGCGCCGAGCCCGGTACGCGCGCCGATCCAGTCGACGGCCTTGGAGGCGGCGAGCGCGACGGTCAACGCGGCCGCGGGAGCGACCGCCACGAAATACCGGTCGACGAACTCGGGCCGGATGATCGAGATCGACAGCAGCAGGATCGGCGGGGCGAGAAACCACACCAGGGGCACGGTCGCCAGCCAGGTCTCGGTCTCGAGGCGGGCCCGGTCGACGTCGACGGTCGCCGACCGGTCGGCGTCGTTCTCGTTCTCGTTCCGGGCCAGCGTCGTCTCGCGCGCCATTCGGCGGCGGCGGACGACCACCCACGCGATGAGCCCGACGAATGCCAGCATGCTCAGCGTCCGCACCCACACGTACCCGCCCAGGTACTGGTACATGGTGAACTTCACGTAGACGAACTTCGTGCCCTTCACCCAGTCGCCGACCGACGACACGCCCATCCAGGCGAGCAGCCCCAGCAGCACCGCGGTCGCGCCCAGCAGGGGTGCCATCCGTTGCATTCCCGCGCGGGGTTTCGGACCCAGCAGCACCATCAGCACCATCGCCGCGAGGAACAGGACGAAGAGCCCGTGGAGGAACACCCCCCATGGAGCGACCAGGGTGAGCGCGACCCACCAGGGTTTCGCCTCGGGCGTGTCGGTGCCGGCTTCGACCGCGCGGATCAGCAGGTACCAGCAGACCGACACGACGAGGATCTCGAAGGCGTACGCGCGTGCTTCGAGCGCCGCGGCCTGGAACAGGTACGCCCCGGCGAGCACGGGCGGGGCGAGCACCGCGACCCGACGGCCGCCGATCCGACGTCCGATGGCGGCGACGGGCCACGTGGTCGCCATGGCGAGCAACGTCGACAACAGCCGCAGCCATGCCGGGGCCTCGGACACCAGCGACCACAACCACAGCAGTGCGTAGTAGAAGAACATGGTGCCGCCGGAGCGCTTGACCCCGTAGGCGAACTGGTTGGTCACGCCGAGCGAGTACGCCTCGTCGAGCCACAGGGGGTCGGCGCCGAGTCGCGGCACGGCGAGCACGGCGACGAGCGTGGCCCCGGCGACTGCGCCGACGGCGACGGCCAGGCGATCGAGTCGTCGGTCGCGATCGGTTGGGCGCCCGGGTTCGACGCTGGCGGACCGGGGCGCGTCGGCGGCGGGCGGATCGTCGCCACCGAGCCCGTCGTCGACGGGCCGCGTGCCGCCGCGCGCCTCAGCAGCCACGGGGTTCAGGCACCGTCGATACCGGTGAAGTCGGGGTTGCGCTTTTCGAGGAACGCCATCACAGCCTCGATGTTGCCGGGTGACCCGATGAGATTACCGAATGCGGCGTCCTCGACGTCACGGGCGCGACGGACCGCAGCGGAACGTCCGTCCAACAAGGCTCGTTTGGTGGCGACCAGTGACGGGATGGGCCAGCGGGCGATGCTCTGGGCTGCTTCGAGTGCGGCGGAGGCCACCTCGGTCGCCGGCACGACCTTCCAGGCGATCCCCGCTTCGAGCGCCTCGGCTGCGGTGATCCATTCACCGCTGAAGAGCACCCATGCGGCCTTCTGCCAACCCATCCGCTGTGGGAACAACACGCTCGACGCCGCCTCGGGTGCGACCCCCAGCGGACAGAACGGCGCGCGCAGTCGAGCGTCGTCGGCCATGACCACCAGGTCACAATGGGCGAGGATCGTGAATCCCAGACCGACGCCGAGTCCGTTGACCGCGGCAATGAGCGGTTTGTCGAATCGTTCCAAGGCCGCCATCAGGTCCGGAAAGCCCGCCTCGTCGGCATTCGAAGCCGATTCGACGGCACCGGAACCGCCTATTTCATGGCCGATGTCTGCCATCTGGGCCATGTCCTGGCCGGCCGAGAACGCCCGTCCACTGCCCGTGAGAACGGTCACGGCGATGTTGGCGTCACGCCGCGCCGAA
The DNA here is from genome assembly GCA_040255725.1 of Actinomycetota bacterium. Lineage (GTDB taxonomy): Bacteria > Actinomycetota > Acidimicrobiia > Acidimicrobiales > Iamiaceae > JAFDWI01. The sequence continues at coordinate 1,601 of JBDZVK010000281.1, read as the reverse complement.
TCGAGAGCCCCGGCTACATCTCGATACAACGCATTGTCGAAGGCATTCAGCGACGACTCACGCGTCAAGGTCAAGATTCGGATACGTCCGACATCTTCAGTTGCGAGATCCGACACAATTCTTCTCCATGGCTTGCATTCACGCGACGAATCTGGCAATCATAGAGACATGCCCAGAGCCAGAAAATCACCCATGACCGATGAACACAAGGCTGCTCTCGCGCAAGGACGCGCCGAGAGCCGAGCCGTGAAGAATTATCTGGAAGCACTCGAAGAGGCCAAACCGAAGCGTGGTCGACGTCGCACGAAGGAAAGCATCAAGAACCGGCTCCAGCGGATCGAGGCCGATCTGCCCACCGCCAACCCGCTGAACCGGGTGAAGTTGATCCAGGAGCGGATGGATCTGACCAACGAGTTGAACGCTTCGGACGAGCCGATCGACCTGTCCGATCTCGAGGCCGCATTCGTGAAGAACGCCAGAGGCTACAGCGAACGCAAAGGCATCAGCTACGCGGCATGGCGCGAACTCGGCGTGACCCCGGCGGTGCTCAAGAAGGCCGGCATCACCCGCGGCGCCTGAGCGACACGCCTCGACTTTCGTTCCGCGTTCCACAGCGCCGAAAGTGAACGGGACATGACGTGCGTGCACGTGGTGTCCCGTTCGTCGTTTTTCAGCCGGCGAGCAGCGCCTGCAACAACGGAATCCCGTCTGCCGAGCCGAGCAGTTCGTCGCTGGCCCGCTCCGGGTGGGGCATCAGACCGACCACGTTTCCCGCCGCGTTTCTGATTCCTGCGATGTCGGCGACCGAACCATTGGGATTGTCGACATAACGCAGGATGACACGGCCCTCGCCTTCGAGTTCGGCCAGGGTCTCGGCCGAACAGGTGTAGTTGCCCTCGAAGTGGTTGACGGGGATCTCCATCCTGATGCCGACGTCGAGTCCTCGGGTGAGGATCGATTCCGACGAGGTGACTTCGAGTGTCGTGGTCGTGCAGAGAAATTTGAGTCCCTTGTTCTTCTGCAGCGCGCCGGGAAGGAGCCCGGCTTCGGTGAGCACCTGGAAGCCATTGCAGATGCCCACGACCGGGCCGCCCGAGTCGGCGAATGCGGTGACGGCCGCCATGATCGGCGAGAAACGCGCGATGGCGCCGGGACGCAGGTAGTCACCATGGGCGAAGCCGCCGGGGATGACCACCACGTCGACCCCGTCGAGGTCGGTGTCACCGTGCCAGAGCATTTCGGGTCCCGCACCGAGTTCCCGGACGGCATGGGCGACATCGTGTTCACAGTTCGAGCCGGGGAACAACACGATTCCGACTCGAGTGCTCATACGGCGTCCACACTGATCTCGGCGGTTTCGATGACCGGATTGGTGAGGAACTTGTCGCACATCTCGACGACCTCGGCGTGGGCGGCCGCTTCGTCGGCAGCGGTGATCGTGAACGTGATGACCTTGCCGACCGCAACGCCGGTGACCCCGTCGAACCCCAGAGCGGGCAGCGATCGCTCGATCGTCGCGCCTTGCGGGTCGGCGATGCCTTCGCGGAGGTTCACGGTCACGCGGGCGGTGAAGTCCATGCCCTCATCGTGCCACAGGCAGG
>JBDZVK010000017.1:0-20067 GCA_040255725.1 Actinomycetota bacterium | reverse complement strand
CGTCGTGGTAGACGCCGTTGCTCGAACCGCAACAGTCCTGGTTCGCGTGCAGTGGCCGGTTGTCGACACCGCGCTGGGCGAAGTAGCCGTTGTCGGCCGAGTAGTGGCCCATCGGCGCGTAGTACGACACGACGTAGGTCGTCCCGGCGGCGACGGCGACGGGATTCGCGAAGGTCGCGGTCTGCCAGCCCGATGCGGTCTCGTCGGTGAACGTGACCGAGCCCAGGAGCGTGCCTCCGCTCGTCCAGATGTGGCCGACGTGGGTGCCGGTGTTCGCGGCGCTCTTGTAGAAGCGGACGCCGGTCACGTAGCCCGGGACGTCCGAGTGGAAGCGGGTGCCGACCTCGGCGCTGTTGGTTCCACCGGCGTCGGGGGTCGTCGGTGTGGTGTCCGGCGACCACAGCGAGCACGGACACTGCGGCGTGCCGACCGTGAAGGCCCACGTCACCGGTGCGGCGAGCGCGTTGCCCGACAGGTCGTGCACCCCGGCGACGGTGACGTGATGGGTGCCGTCGTCGAGGGGTCCGGCGGGGGCGAAGGTCGCCGTCTCCGAGCGCGCGTCGTAGGTGAGGGTCCCGGCGACCGTGGCGTCGTGTGCGTCGGTGAGTGCGATGGTGACCGACGCGGGGTCGACGGGTTCGGAGAAGTGGGCGACGATCGTGGTGTCCGCGGGGACGTTCGTCGCCCCGGGGGCGGGCGTCTGCGCCACGACGCGGGGCGCGACGGTGTCGGTGGCGGTGGTGACGAGGACCGGGTCGACCCAGTAGTTCATCGAACGGTACGAGCTCCCCGGGAAGCCCGTCGGGCCGGTGTGGTACACGCCGTTGCCGACGTCACCGTCGGCCGGGGCGTGCAGCGGGGCGTGGTCGTACGGGGTGGCGAAGAATCCCGGATCGGCCGCGAAGTGCCCACTGTCGGTGTGATAGGAGGCGATGTAGGTGCCCCCCGCGGCGATCGGAACCGGCTCCCCGAAGTCGACCTGCTGCCAGCCGGACACCGTTTCGGCGGTGAAGGTCGCGCTGCCCAGCAGTACCCCGTCGGTCGTCCAGAGGTTGCCGACGTGGGTACCGGTGTTGGCGGCGCTCTTGTAGAAGCGGACGCCGCTGATGTACCCGGCGACGTCGGAGGTGAACCTGACCCCGACCTCGGCGGCCTCTGCGTCGCCGGAATCTGCGGTGACCGGCGCCTGGTCGGCCGTGAACAGGGTGCAGGGACACTTGGGCGCAGGGGCGGGTTCGCAACTCGCGAACGACGCGACCAGCAAGACCAGCGTCACCCACCCGACGACGATTCTCCGAACGCTGCTCCGGGGTCGGTTCATCGGATCTTGAGAGCATCGGCGCCGCGTCCTGATACGACCCGCCGGACGCGACCCGGCCCGAGGCGTTCGGTATCACCGGTGGGGGACCGGGCTCTTGACCGTCATGCGAACGTCACCGGTGCCGCCGTCGGGGGCGTCGGTCGCGCGGCGGGTGCGTGGGCGTGCCGCCCGCACGCTGGTCCGTCGTCGCCTCGTGGCGGTGGACGCCGCGGCGGCGATGCTCGCGTGGGGCGTCCAGCTCGTCGTCGGAGTCCCCGCCGACGCGGGTGTCGGCCCGTTCACCGCGACGGTGCTCGTGGTGGTCGCGGTGTGCAGCCTCGTGGGCGGTGTGGCCGTGCAGGACGGTTACCGGTCGTGGCTGCATGTCGGCGGACCCGAGAATCTCGCCCGGGTGCTGCGCGCCGCGGCCGCTTCGGTGGTCGCCGTGCTCGTCACCGCCGAGGTGTCGGACGTCGCCGTCTCACCGACCCGAGCGGTGCTCGGAGGCTGTTGGAGCCTTCTGTCGGTGGGGGCGGGTCGGTGGCTCCTGTCGATCTCGACGAGCCGTCGTCGGCGCCGGGGCGCATTCGTCGAGCGGTCGTTGCTGGTCGGATCGGGCGAGGCGGCCTACCGGTTCTGGCGGCACGTCGCCAGCCGTCCCGATGCCGGCCGCGAGGTCGTCGGGTTCGTCGGCGCGCCGCGTACCGCGGGCGCGTCGTGGGACCTGCCGCGTCTCGGCGCGGCGACCGAGGCGCCGACGGTCGCCGCGGGTTGCGGTCTCGACGGCCTCGTGATCACTCCCGGCGCCCTCGGGGCCGACGACCTCGGAGCGGTGATCCGCCAGGCCCACACCCGTGGTCTCGACGTCGAACTCGTCGGCGGGCCCGTGTACGTCCATCCCCGGCGACTCTCGGTCACCGATGTCGCCCACCACCCGGTGCTGTTCGTCGAACCGCGCCGTGCCGGTCACCTCCGTGACCGGGCGAAACGCGGCTTCGATCTGGTCACCGCTGGGATCCTGCTCGTCGTCGCGAGTCCGCTGATGATCGCGGTGGCGGTCGCGATCGTGCTCGACGACGGCCGACCCGTGTTCTACCGGCAACGCCGGGTCGGCAAGGACCGCGCGCCCTTCCGGCTGTGGAAGTTCCGGACGATGCAGCGCGGCGCGGACCGCCACGAGCAGCACCTCCGCCACCGGAACGAACGTGGGCGCGGTCCGCTGTTCAAGATCGCCGACGACCCGAGGGCGACCCGGGTCGGCCGGATGCTCCGGGCGACCAGCATCGACGAACTCCCGCAGTTGTTCAACGTGCTGGCCGGTTCGATGAGCCTGGTCGGACCCCGCCCGGCACTGGTCGCCGAGGAGGCCGATTTCGACACCGAACTGCAGAGCCGCAGCCGGGTGAAGCCCGGCATGACCGGCCTGTGGCAGGTCGAGGCGCGCGACAACCCCGATTTCCACGCCTACCGGCAGCTCGACCTGTTCTATGCCGAGAACTGGTCGTTCGCGCTCGACGTCGCGGTGCTGGTGTGGACGCTCCCGGGGCTGTTCCGCCACGGTCTCGCCGCGCGGCGGCGACCGGCGACCTCGACGCGACCCGTCGGCTCGATGGTGACGCACCCCGGCGCGGACGCCCGGGGTCGCGTCACCGGTGTGGACGAGAACGGCAGCGGGATGCTGCCGATCGACCAGACGACCTTCGCAGGGTTCGGTCCACGATGATCATCGGCCTGCTCTCCGACGCCCACGGTCACGTCGAAGGATTTCGGACGGGGCTGGAGCTGTTGCGTCGACTCGGTGCAGGCCGGATCTTCTTCCTCGGTGACGCCGTCGGCTACCTGCCGGGTGCCGGCGTCGTCGATGCCATCGCCGCCGAGCACGTCCTCCCGATCGCCGGCAACCACGAGGCGATGCTGCTCGACGACGCGTGCGCGGCCGACGAAGAGGTGTTCCGGCTGGGTGAGACCCGGCGCGCACTCGGCGCCGCCGGATTGCGTCGGGTGGCCGCATGGCCGTCCAGGCGGGCCCTCGACACCCGCTGCGGCCCGGTCCTGCTGGTGCACGACAGCCCGTCGGGCGGTCGCCATCGCGTGTACCCGGACTCCGACCTGTCCGCACTCGGCGATCTTCCCTGGCGGGTGGTGTGTATGGGGCACACCCACCGGCCGTTCGTGCGTCATTCCGCGTCGACGACGTTCGTGAACGTCGGCAGTTGTGGTCTTCCCCGCGACGACGGCCATCTCGGCGCGGTGGCGACGCTCGACACCCTCACCGGCGAAGCGCGGATCACGCGCTACGACCTGCGTGCGGCCCATCGCCGGGCGCTCGCCCGCGTCGGTCCGGTCCATCGGAGCGTGCGAGCCTCGATGGAGCGGCGGAACCCGCTCTTCCGGGCCTCCCGGCAGCCGGCCCCGCCGACGACCTCGGTGCGGTGGGTACGGTGAGCGATCCGGTCACGGCCCTGGTGACGGCGGTCGGTGGTATCGGCGTCGGCGAGCAGATTCTCAAGGCCCTTCTGCTGGTCGGTCGTCACCGCCTCGTGGCCTGTGACATCGACGATCGCACGCCACAGTTCGCGCTCGCGGACGCGTCGGAGGTGCTTCCCGAGGCGGGTGACCCGAGCTATCTGTACGAGTTGTTCGATGCGTGCGAGCGTCACGCTGTCGACGTCGTGTTCATCGGCTCCGAACCGGAGCTCGAAGTGGTGAGTGAGGTGCGTGAGCAGTTCGCCGCTGCCGGGATCCTCGTGGCGGTCGGTCTCGCCTCGACGGTTCGGACCTGCGCGGACAAGCACCTCACCTCGCAGTTCCTGGCGGCGCACGGCTTCGCTGCGCCCCGCCATGTGCTCGTCACCCGGCACCACGACTGCGACGGGATCGACTGGTTCCCGGCCGTGGTGAAGCCCTGTCGCAACGGGCGCGGCTCGCGCGACTGCTTCCTCGCACAGGACCAGATCCAGCTCCACGCCCTGCTCGACTATCTGGCTCCCCAGGCCGCCGCGGTGATGGTGCAGGAGTACGTGGGCGATGCGGCGAGCGAGTACACCGTCGGCGTGCTCCACGATCTCGACGGCGAGTTCCTGAACTCGATCGCGGTGCACCGACGCCTCGATCTGCAGTTGTCGGTGCGCCAGTCGGCGCGGAACGAGAGCGGGAGCCGGGACCTGGGCGACCAGCTCGTCATCTCGTCGGGCGTGAGTCAGGGCACCATCGGTCCGTTCCCCGAGGTGACCCGCACCTGCGAGAAGATCGCCCGGGCGCTCGACGCCCGTGGCCCCGTCAACGTGCAGTGCCGTCTCGTCGACGGCGAGGTGGTGGTGTTCGAGATCAACCCGCGCTTCTCGGGCACGACGTCACTCCGTGCGATGGTCGGCTACAACGAACCCGACGTGCTCATTCGTCGGCACCTGCTCGGCGAGTCGGTGCCCGAACGCTTTCCGTACCGGCCGGCGACGATCCTGCGTTCGCTGCGCGAATGGGTCGTACCGGCGCAGGCCCCGGCGGCCACGTCCGCCGCGGACGCCGGTGTGGCCGGCCACGGGCCCGAGCTCGTTCCGAGCGTCGTGCGGACGGGACCGGTCGGTGTCGTGGATGACGACCGCAGACCTGGGGACGGTACCGGGCCCGTCCAGGACCCCTCCCCTGGAGCCTGAGGGCGACCTCAGGTGGACCCGGGCCGTCCCCACCTCTGCATCCGTCCGACGCGGCGATCGCCGCTGGTGGTGTCGACGGCGCTCCAGGAGGCCTTCGTGGGTGTTCGCAGCCGGCCGCCCGGTGTCCAGGTGGACGGATTTGACGGCATCCGTACACTGGATGTTTCCGACTCGCGTCGATGCCGCCGCCGGACCAGGAGATGCGCCGACCACATGGCAGCCAAAGGAAAATGGGCCCAGGGGATTCCGCCGAGGAACTTCTCGTGGATCATGAAGGACCGCCTCGCCGTGGCCGAGCGCCCCGGTGGCTACGGCGCGAACCACCGTCGGGTCCGCCGCCAGGAGGAGATCATCTGGGTGCGTGAGCAGGGCTTCACCTGCGTCATCTCGATCATCCCGGCGCCGCACAATCTGCACAACTACGACGAACTGGGTGTGGCCTGGCGTCATCGGGGCTTCGACAACACCGAGGACCCGTCGGAGTACCTGGCCGCGTTCTACCCGGAGCTGCAGGAACTGCTCGCCGATGGTGAGAAGCTGTTGCTGCACGCCGACAACCTCGACGACGTGGTCTGTGGGCTGGTGACGGGTTACCTGGTCTGGTCGGGCATGGTGCCCCGCGAGCCCGAGGCGGTCACCCTCGTCGAACGGATGGTCAAGCGGCAGCTCGGACCGTACGGGCGCGAACTCGTGCATGCCGCCGCGAGCCTGGCCGCCGCGGGCCCGGCGACCCCGAAACGGCCGTCGGCCGAAGCGCTTGCCGAGTCGCGCCCCGGCGCGGCCGACGGCGACTCGGCTGCCGACGCATGACCGTCCGGACGACCGGACGAACCACCGGTCGGGGGACGTCGGGGCCCGACGGCGGATCGTGGCGCCGCCGCGGATGAGCGACGATCGCATCGAGGTGCGCGGGCTACGGCTGAGCGCACGCTGCGGGGTGCTGCCCTTCGAACGCTCACAGGCCCAGCCCCTCGAGATCGACATCGATCTGATCGGCGACTTCTCCGCGGCGGGACGATCCGATGATCTGGCCGACACCGTGGACTACGGAGCCGTGTGTGCCCTGGTCGAGGCCGAGTGTGCCGCGTCGGCGCCGAGACTCCTCGAACACCTCGCCGAGTCGTTGGTCAGCGCGCTCTTCGCCTCCGACGCGGTGCGTGCCGTGCCGGTGCGTGCGATCGAACTCGCCGTCCGCAAGCTGCGCCCACCGGTGGCCCAGCAGCTCGCCACGTCCGGCGTGAGGATCGTCAGGTCGGCGGTGCCGACGCGGGGCGACGGGTGACCCGCGCCTATCTCGGGCTGGGTTCGAATCTCGGCGAACGGGAACGCTTTCTGGCCGATGCGATCGGCACGCTCGGTGGCTCGGTCACGGCGGTCTCCGACGTGTACGAGACCGAGCCGGTCGGTGGCCCGGACACCCAGGGCCCGTTCCTCAACCTGGTCGTCGAACTCGACACCGACCTGGATCCCCATGAGTTGCTCGCGGTGTGCCGCCGACTCGAATCGGCCGCGGAGCGGGTGCGGGAGGTGCGCTGGGGACCGCGCACCCTCGACGTGGACGTGCTCTGGATCGACGGAGTCACTCTCGACGATCCGGAACTGACCGTGCCGCATCCGCGGATGCGGGAACGCCGCTTCGTGCTCGCGCCGTTGTCGGAGATCGCGCCGGACCTCGTCGACCCCGAGGATCTCCGCCTGTCGGCCGGCACGGTGGAGCGCATCGGTCGCCTCGGCGACCTGACCGGCTGAGTCGGCCGCCGGACCGTCGCCACGATGCGAACCGGGGGTTCCTGGCGTGCCGGCGTCGTCGTGACCCCGGCGGGCTCTCAGCGGGGGCCGAGGCGACCGCGGAGCTCGAGGAACCGGTTGCGGAAGTGTTCGGCGCTCTCGGGTTCGGTCGCGACCACGACGACCGGCGGCGCGTCGACGAGCGCGAACGCGGCCACCGCCAGTTTGCGGTTCCAGGTGATCTCGATGTTCGTGAAGCGGGGCAGCGGGACGTGCCCCAGGGGACTGCCGACCTTGGACCCCCAGCCGTTGCGGTACACGACGATCCGGTACGGTGTGAGCGCGAGGGTCATCCTGGGCGCGAGCGGGAACTTCGACGCCGCGGCCATCTTGCGGGGATCGAGCACCTCGTCGCCCTTGGGTAGGGTCGCCGACATGCCCGCCAGCAGCGGTTCGGCATCGGTGAAGTCCGCGGCGTGCGCGGCGTGGACGCGGATCATGTCGATGCTCTGTTCCACGGGACGGCCTCCCGACGGTCGGGCCGGACGTGTGCGAACGGTCCGGGAAGGCCCCGACGTTACCCTCCCGGCCCGCGGGGCAGGCGGCACGGTCGTGCCGATCGGGGCCGATGGAGGCCGACCGTGACCGGCCGACCCCGATCGGCAGCCGGGCCGCACCGGGTGTGCATCGTGGGCCCGGGACGGGCGGGCGGTTCCTTCGCCCGGGTGTTCGGCGGGCTCGGGTGGCAGGTGGCGGGCCCCGTGGCGCACGGTGACGACCTCGGCGATGTCGCCGACGAGACCGACCTCGTCGTGCTCGCCGTTCCCGATCGCGCGGTCTCCGAGGCTGCCGCCGCGATCACCCCGCACCCGGACACGCTCGTCATCCATGTGGCCGGCTCACTGGGACTCGACGTCCTCGCCGGGCACCCCCGACGCGGTGCCCTGCACCCGCTGGTGTCGCTTCCGGATCCGTCGACCGGAGCGGCCCGTCTGGTGGCCGGTGCGTGGTTCGCCGTCGACGCGAACGACGACGACGGCCGCGCACTGCTCGGATCGGTCGTGGAGGAGATCGGCGGCCACGCTGTCACGGTCGCCGACAGGACGCGGGCCGCGTACCACGCAGCGGCGGTGGTCGCGTCGAATCACCTCGTCGCCCTCTGTGGCCAGGTCGAACGCATCGCCGCGTCCACCGGCGTGCCCTTCGAGGCGTTCCTGTCGCTCTCCGGTCAGACCCTCGAAGGGGTCGCCTCGCTCGGGCCTGCGGCGGCCCTGACCGGCCCGGCGCGACGGGGCGACTGGGAAACCGTCGGGCGACATCTCGAAGCCCTCGCCCCCGACGAGCGGCCCGCCTACGCCGCACTGGCCGAACTGGCGGCGCGCCTCGTGCCCGACGCCGACGCCGACGCCCCGCCAGGCTGGCTGGCCGCGGCCCGACGGGGCGGTGGACCGGAGCGGTCCGTCGAAGGCGCGGACCCGGGCGACGACGGAGCGGAGGCGACGTGACCGACGTGCTGACCACCATCGACGAGCTGCGTGACCGTCTGGATGCGGCCCGCGCCACCGGGTCGCGCGTCGGGTTCGTGCCCACGATGGGCTACCTGCACGACGGCCACGCCACGCTGGTGCGCGCGGCGCGGGCGGCGTGCGACGTCGTGGTCGTGTCGATCTTCGTCAACCCGCTCCAGTTCGCTCCCGACGAGGACCTCGCCGCGTACCCCCGTGATCTCGCGCGCGACCTCCGGATCATCGAAGCGGCCGGAGGCGACGTGGTCTTCCACCCCGACGTCGACGAGATGTCCGGGGCGACCACGGTGACCGTGGCCGGGGTCAGCGAAGGGTTCGAAGGCGCCAGCCGTCCGACCCATTTCGCCGGGGTGGCCACGGTGGTCACCAAGCTGCTCGCGATCGTCGGGCCGTGCCGCGCGTACTTCGGTGAGAAGGACTACCAGCAGCTCTGCGTCGTGCGGCGCCTGGTCGCCGATCTGTCGCTCCCCGCCGAGGTGGTCGGGGTGCCGGTCGTGCGGGAGCCCGACGGCCTCGCGATGTCGAGTCGCAACGTGTACCTCACGCCGGCCGAACGTGCCGTGGCGCCCACCCTGTACGCCGCGCTGGGCGCCGCGCGCGCCGCGGTGCTCGACGGCGCACGCGACGCGGCCGCGGTCGAAGCGGTCATGCGCAGGGTCGTCGCCACCGCGGAGCTGATCGATCTGGACTATGCGGCGGTGGTCGACGCGGCCACGCTCGCGCCGGTCGATCGGCTCTCGGGCGAGTTGCGCCTGTTGATCGCGGGCCGCCTCGGTCGCCCGCGCCTGCTCGACAACGTCGGGGTCACGGTGCCACCGGTGTGAGCGACCCGGCGACGGGGTGCCACCTGACTTGGTCGCAGCCGGTGACGAGCGGGCAAACTGGAGACGACATCGAACGAGGGGGTGACCGCTTCCAGCGGCGCCCACCGCACCAGCGCCGCCACCGACGTCGGCAGTGAGGAAGGTCCACGATGCGTCGTCGCATGATGAAATCCAAGATCCACCGGGCAACCGTCACCGACGCCGATCTGCACTACGTGGGTTCGATCACCGTCGACGCCGACCTCATGGACGCCGCCGATCTGCACGAGTACGAGCAGGTCGCGGTCGTCGACATCGACAACGGGCAGCGGCTCGAGACCTACGTGATCGCCGGCGCCGCCGGCTCGGGATCGATCTGTCTGAACGGTGCCGCGGCCCGACTGGTGAACCCGGGCGACAAGGTGATCATCATCTCCTACGCCGACTACGACGAGGCCGAACTCGCGGGCTACACGCCTCGGATCGTGCACGTCGACACGGCGAACAGCGCCGTCGACGAGGCCCTCGCCCGCGAACTCGCCGCGCTCGACACCCCGGCGCCGCGCCCCTACCACGAGGTAGCCGGCGTCGACGTTCCCGCTCCGATCGCCTGAGAAGACGTGACCGGCGGAGTGGTGGCTGCGTCGGACGGGGGACGATTCGACCTGCTGGTGGTCGGATCGGGGGTGGCAGGACTCTCGGCGGCGGTCGCCGCGGTCAGCGACCACGCCATGCGGGTCGCGGTGGTGACCAAGGGCGAGTTGTCGGATTCGACGACGCGCTGGGCCCAGGGCGGGGTCGCCGCGGTGCTCTCCGACGTGGACGACTCGGTCGCCATGCACGTCGACGACACCCTCGGCGCGGGCGCCGGTCTCTGCGATGCCGATGCGGTGCAGATCCTGGTCTCGGAAGGCCCCGACCGGGTCGGGGTGCTGATGGCCCTGGGTGCGGTCTTCGACCGTGACCCCGACGGTCACCTCGAGTTCGCCCGGGAGGGCGGCCATTCCAGCGCCCGCGTGATCCACGCCGGTGGCGCCGCGACCGGCGCCGAGGTCGAACGGGCGCTCGACGCCGCGGCCCGTCATCGTGCCATCGTCATCCACGAGCACTGGTTCGCCTTCGACCTGGTCGTCGAGGGCGGTCGGTGCGTCGGGGTGCTCGGGCTCGACGCCCGCGGGGCGCTCGCCGAGATCGGCGCGGCCAACGTGTTGCTCGCGACCGGCGGGGCGGGTCAGCTCTTCGCGGTCACGACCAACCCCCACGAGGCCACGGGTGACGGCACGGCGATGGCGCTCCGAGCCGGAGTGGCGGTCGCGGACGTCGAGTTCATGCAGTTCCACCCGACCGCGCTGCACGTGCCGACCATGCCCCGGCCGCTGCTCACCGAGGCGCTGCGCGGCCACGGGGCGCTGCTGCGCGGGCCGGACGGGCAGCGCTTCACCGACGAGTTGCAACCCCGCGACGTGGTGTCGCGGGCCTCCACGGCGGTGATGATCGAGACCCGCACCGACCACGTCTGGCTCGATGCGACGGTCCTCGACGACTTCGACGGTCGCTTCCCCAACATCGCCGCGGACCTCGCCGCGGTGGGACTCGACCCGGCCCGCGACTGGCTGCCGGTCGCGCCGGCCGCCCATTACCTGTCGGGTGGGGTGGTCACCGACCTGTTCGGGGCATCGAGCCTTCCCGGGCTGTGGGCGGCGGGCGAAGCGGCGTGCACCGGCGTGCACGGCGCGAACCGCCTGGCCTCGAATTCGCTGCTCGAAGGGCTCGTGTTCGGGCCGCGGGTCGTCGAGGCGATCGCCGGCGGCCACGACGGCGCCACCGACACGGGGGCGATGCGATCGGTGCTCGCGGCCGCCGACGCACCGGCGACGACGACCGGCGAGATCTCGGGTCGGTTGCTCGACCGGATCGAACCCGACGCCGGGATCACCCCGGAGGCGGAGCCCGGCGACCACGACGGGGAGCTCCCGTCGCCGGTCGAGCTCGCCCAGTTGCGCAGCGATCTGCAGCGGGCGATGACCTTCGACGCGGGTGTCCTGCGCAGCGAAACGAGCCTGGCGCGTGCCGCCGGCCTGCTCGAGGCGGTCGCCGGACGCGTTCGCGCGCCGTGCGACCCGGCCTCCTGGGAGCTCGCGAACCTGTCGACGGTCGGCTCGGCGCTGGTCCGCGCGGCGCGGATCCGCACCGAGTCCCGCGGCGCCCACACCCGGGTCGACCATCCCGCCACCGATCCGTCGCTCAGACTCCGCCTCGTCCAGCACTGACGCAGCGTCCGGCCGCACCCGGTCGGGCCGGTGGCGGCCGTCGGTTAGGGTCGGTCCGATGAGTGCGCCTGGAACGACGCCCCCGGGCTGGTACCCGGACCCGATGGGGCGGCACGAGTACCGCTGGTACGACGGCAACGCGTGGACCGATCACGTGTCTTCCGGAGGGACCCAGTCGACCGATCCGCTCGCCGCGGCGCCACCGACGGCGGTCGTGGGCACCACCGAGCCGGCGAAGGTGCAACGCCAGGTGACCGAGCAGGCGCACGTCGCGACGGGCGCGACGGGCGGCGGCACGCTGTTCACCGAGCCGGTCCTGGTCGTGAACCAGAAGGCGAAGCTCATCGAGGTGAACAACGAGTACGCGATCCACGATGCCCAGGGCACCCAGATCGGGGCGATCCGCCAGGTCGGCCAGTCCACGGCCAAGAAGGCGCTGCGGGTGCTCACCAAGCTCGACCAGTACATGACCCATTCGCTGCAGGTCGTCGACCGGGACGGTTCGGTCGCCCTGGCCCTGACGCGACCGGCGAAACTCGTCAAGTCCAAGGTCCTGGTACAGGACGGCCAGGGCGCGCCGGTCGGTGAGATCGTCCAGCAGAACGCGATCGGCAAGATCCGCTTCGGCCTCATGGCGCCGGGCGGCCAGGTCGGTGAGATCCGCGGAGAGAACTGGCGGGCCTGGAACTTCCAGATCAACGACGCAGCCGGCAACGAGATCGCCCGGATCACCAAGACCTGGGAAGGACTCGCGAAGACGATGTTCACCACGGCCGACAACTACGTCGTGCAGATCCACGGCCGGACCGACGAGCCGTTGCGGTCGTTGGTGGTGGCGGCGGCGGTGAGCGTGGACCTGGCCCTCAAGCAGGACGCCCGCGGCTTCTCCTGATCCGCGGTCCCGAGGGCCCCGACGGCGACAGGACGAGACTCCGACGGGGGGATGGCCGCACCCCGCGCGGGCCGGTTTCCCCACCACGGGATTCACCGGCCTCCCCCCTTTCGTCGACGGCTCCGACGGCGTTCGATGGAGGTGACGGCGGCGACGACGAGTCGCTGCGGAACCCCTAGGAGAATCGATGCCCCTTCGGACCACCACCAATCGCTTCGTGACGGTGGCGCTGGCTGTGACCGTCTCGGTCGCTGCGCTCGGCGCCTGCGGGAGCTCGGACGACTCGACCGCGAAGACGACCACCACCGCGGCGGCGGAGGCGACGACGACCACGGCGGTCACGGCGACGAGCGCCGCCGCCGACGTGTCGTCGGAAGCGAGCGGAACCTGTGATGCCTGGCTCGACGTGGAGCGAGTCGCGAGCGAAGGGCCGGGCGGCGGCGAGGGTCCCCCGTCGCCGGAACAGATCGTCGCGTTCGCCGAGAAACTCCAGCCGCTGATCGCCACGGTCGCCGACGGCGCGCCGAACGAGATCGCCGACGCGATCGGCGACGTGAAGCAGATCATCGACGCCGCCGCCGCCGACACCACCGGAGTGGCCGGACAGAAACTCGATCCGTCCAACCCGGCGCTCGGGACGCCCCTGGCGAAGGTCGAGGAGTGGGCCTACGGCAACTGCGGTTTCACCCAGATCGACGTCATGGGCAAGGACTATTCCTTCGACGGGGTTCCCACATCGGTGAAGGCCGGTCCGGCGAGCTTGAAGTTCACGAACATGTCCGACACCGAGACCCACGAGATGGCCCTCATCCGCGTCGGAAACGGCGTCAGCGCCGAGGAACTGGCCGACGCGCTGAAGAAGGACACGAACGCCGCGCAGCAGACCTACGGCTCGAAGGTCACGTTCGTCTCCGAGACATCGGCCGAACCGGGCAAGACCGGCTACACCATCGCCGACCTCTCCTCGGGTGACTACGTCATCGCCTGCTTCATCCCCCAGGGCGGCAAGGACGGCGGCACGCCGCACTCCCAGCTCGGGATGGTCAGCACCCTTCGGGTGGAGTAGGCACCGGCATCGGAGACCCTCCTGGTGGCGGGATGGGTGGACCGTGTGGTCGGCGGCGGAGCCGACCACACGGTCCTTCGCGTGGTCGTACACTTTTCGACTCCTCCTCTCCAGACCGACCATTCCTGACCGACATGGGAACCTCAGTGAGCGATCGAAGCGACCGACCGGTGTTGCGGATCCGGGGACTACGACGCACGTTCCAGGCGATGTCGGCGCCGGTACGCGCGTTGCGTGGGGTCGATCTCGACGTCGATGGTGGCGAGTTGGTGGTCCTGATGGGCCCGTCGGGGAGCGGCAAGTCCTCGCTGCTCAAGCTGGTGGCCGGCCTCGACCGTCCCGACGGCGGCGAGGTGGTCCTCGCAGGGCGATCGCTCGAGGGACTCGGCGACGACGACCTGGCACGGCTGCGTCGCCGGCACATCGGTTTCGTGTTCCAGTTCTTCGAGCTGCTCGACGACATGACCGCACTCGAGAACGTGGCGATGGCGGCGCTGCTGGGCGGCCTGCGGCGGCGCCAGGCCGAGGAGCGGGCGTTGGCGATGCTGGATCTCGTCGCCCTGGGTGACCGGAGCGCTGCCATGCCCGGGGTGCTCTCGGGAGGCGAACGCCAACGTCTGGCACTGGCACGGGCGCTCGCGAACGATCCGACACTGCTGTTGGCCGACGAGCCCACCGGGGCGCTCGACACCGCCGGCACCGACGAGATCCTCGAATTGCTGCGTCGCCTGCACGCGGACGGTCAGACGATCGTGTTGGTGACCCACGATCCACGCGTCGCGGCGATCGCCGACCGGGTCGTCCGCCTCGTCGACGGCAGGGTCGACGGCAACGGGGCGGCGGTCACGTCGTCGGCCGGGTCGACCGCGGGGTCCTGACGGTGCCCACCTGGCATGCCGCGGCGTACCGGACCCGGCTCGAACTGCGTCGACGGGTCGGCACGATCGTGTTCCTCGCGCTGTTGGTGGCGTTGATCGTCGGGGGCGTGCTGGGGGTCGCGATCGGCAACCGGCGGAATGCCACCGCGTTCGACCGTTACGTCGCGAACGGGGGCGGCCCGGATCTGTTGGTGACCCCGGGGCAGTCCGACGACGGCTCGGGCGTGCGGGCCGCCGCGGTGCGGGCGCTTCCGGGCGTCACGAGCGCCTCCGAGATAGCGGGTTTCGCAGCGATGCCCCGGGCCGAGGCGCGCGGCGGACTGGAATGGGACTGGACCTTCGAGATGAAGGGGCCGAGCGACGCGCATCTCCTGCGCGACGGGATGCGACCGATCATGGTGGCCGGACGCCCCGCAGACGCGGCGAAGGCCGACGAGGCGATCGTCAACACCGAGCTGGCGGACCGGTTCGGCGTCGAGGTCGGCGACCGGTTCGTCGTCCAGCTCCATGTCGCTCCGGACGACCGACAGGGCACGCCGGTGTCGTTGCTCGTCACCGGCATCGCGCGCTTCCCCGACGAGATCCTGCGCGCCGAGAACCGGCGTGAGGCCGTGGTCTTCACGTCGCCGGCCTTCGTGCGGGCCCATCGCGACGCGGTCGCCGCGCACCTCGTCGCCGTCGATCTGGACGATCCCACCGCCGACACCACCGCGGTGTCGCGCGCGATCAGCGCGGCGACGCCGGGTGCTCCGCCCGGGTTCGCCACGATGATCCAACGGCGGACCGACGTCCGGCTCGCCACGGGCGCGGTCGATGCCACGATGCTCGTGTTCGATCTCGCCTTCGGCCTGTTGGGACTGATCGTGCTGGCCCAGGCGTTTCGGCGCGTGGCGATGGCACGGGCGCGTGACGACGCGGTCCTCACCGCGATCGGGGCGTCGCGGCGCACCCGGTTCGCGGTGGCACTCGCGGTGCCGGCCGCGGGCATCGCGCTCGGCCTGGTCGCGGCGACGGCGGTGGCGACGGCGATCGCTTCTCGGTTTCCCGTCGGCATCGCCCGCCGGGCCGAGCTGCATCCTGGTCTGGATGTCAACCGGGCGTGGACGATCGTGGGCGTGGGGATCGCCGGGGTGGTCGTTGGGCTCCTCGCGGCCGGTACCACCTGGCAGACCTCGACGGTGCGGTCCCGACGAACGTGGCCGCACCGGCCGGCGCGTTTCGCGTCGCGGCTGCGTCGGGCGGGGGTGCCGCTGACCGTCGTGGAGGGCGTGCGCCGCGCCCTCGCCGCGTCGCCGGGGCGTGACTCGACCCGTCGGGGGATCCCCGGGATGGCGATCGGCGTCACCGGCATCGTCCTCGCGGTCGTGTTCCTCGCCAACGTCCAGGCGCTGGTTCATTCGCCGGATCGCTACGGCTGGACCTGGGACGAGCTGGTCGAACTGAACCTGGCCTCGCCCGCCGCCCGCGGGACGGCAGCCGAGATCGCGGCGAGCCCTGCGGTCGCGTCGGTGGCGCTGTTCTCGCCGGTGCCGCTCAGGGTCGACGGGGTGCGCGTCCCCGCGGTCGTCGCCGATCAAGGTTCACCGCCGGTGCCCGTCACGCTGGTGAGGGGTCGGGTGCCGACCGGGGCATCGCAGATCGCCCTGGGCGGGCTGACGATGCGACGACTCGGCGTCGACCTGGGTGACCGGGTCACTCTGGCGGTGCCGGGGGTGGCGAAGTCGGTGTCTGCCACGGTGGTGGGGCAGGTCGTGCTGCCCTCGATCGGCGTGGAGTTGTCGGCCGACGTGACCGGTCCGGGAACGGGGGCGTACGTGCCGCTCGCCACGGTCCGGCCCCTCACCACGGTGCCCCAGGCGGGACTGGCGGTCCGGTTCGCGTCCGACGCGACGCCGACGGAGCGGGCGGCGGTGCTCGAGCCCTTCCGTGCGGCGCTGGCCCGCGGGGACGCGTTCAGGGTCAGTGGGGAGCCACGACCGGACGATGTCGTAGGACTGGCCGAGATCGGCACGTTGCCGGTGGTGCTCGCCGGGTCGCTCGCGGTCCTGCTGGTGGCGGAGTTCGGTCTGGCGCTGGTGTCGGCCACGCGGTCACGTCGCCGCGATCTGGCCGTGCTCGAGGCGATGGGGTTCCTACGGCGCCAGGTCGTCGGTGTGGTGCTCGCCGAGGCGGTCGTGGCGGCGGTCGTGGCAACCGTGATCGGGACGCTTCTGGGCGTGGCCCTCGGTCGCTTCGCCTGGTTGGTGACGACCGGTGACCTCGCGGTCGCCGACACGACCGTCACGCCCCTCGGCCCGGTCGTGCTCGTCGCCGCCTCGGTGATCGTCGGCATCGCCGCGGTGGCGCTCGGTCCGGCGTGGCGGGCGGCACGGAGACCGGTGGCGACGACGTTGGTGAACGAATGACCGCCCTGCTCGCCCGGGGTCCGCACGTGCAGGTCGCAGCCGCGGCACGATCCGCCGCGGCGAAGGCATGGGCGGCCGTGGCGGCTGCCGGTGTGGGGGTCGTCGCGCTCGTGGCTCCGCTCGTGCACGCCCGGGGCCGTGGGGCCGCGATCGCCCCGGCGGTCGCGGTGGCGGTCCTGGCCGCGTGCTGGTTGGCCGCCGCCGTCGAACACACCTGGCGCGACGACCGGGAACCGCTCGGTGTGCTCCTGTGGGTGGCCGCGTCGGTCGGCGTGGTCGGTTTCGTCGCGCGCACCTGGCTCCTCGCGGGCCCGGCCACCGCGGGTGGTGCCCTCGACGTCGTGGCCGATGCCGCCGCCTGTCTGGGCGCCGCGGTGCTGTTCCACCTGGCGGTCGGACTGCCGTCGGGGAGGCTCGGCTCGAGTGTCCGTCGTGCCGCGGTGGCCGTCGGCCATGTGGCTGCGCTCGGTGTGTTCGTCGCGTTGTCCGTCGTCGGTGACGCCGGCTGGATCCGCTACCTGACCATCGCCGCGGCCGCGGTCGGGATCGCCGGCGGGGGATGGGCGATGTTCACCCGGTACCCGGTCGCGGGCATCCGGGGTCGTCACCGCATGCAGTGGTTCGCCACGGCCGCCGGTCTGGTCGCCGTGTGGTCGGTGGTGGTGGCCACGTCGCAACTGTTGTTCGCCTGGCCGCGGCCGGTCGGCATGCTCGAAGTGCTCGCCGCGGCGCTCCTGCCGCTGGCGTTGGCGACCGAACGAAGCGACTTGGCCACGCGCCGATCCGAGTGGCTCGCGGTCAGGACGCTCCACATGGCGATCTGGGTCGCGCTCGTGTGCGGGATGCTCGTGCTGTTCGTCCCCGGTCTGGTGCACCGACCTCGTGGCGATCAGCGCGGGCTGGTGGCGGCGACGATCGTGGCCCTCCTGGTCACCGCCGCGCTGGTGCCCGTGATCCGCCCCTGGCTCGCCGACCTCGCCGACCGGCTGGTGCACGGCGACCGGCATCCCGCCGACGACGCCCTCCGCGTGCTCACCCGGCGGCGTGGCCGCCCGGCGCGCCTCGACGACCTGCTCGCCGACGTGGTCGACGCGCTCGGTCTGGGTCTGGGCGCGGCGTCGGTCGAGCTGTGGCAGCGCGTCGCGCCGGGCGAGTTCGAGTGCACGGTGGCCAACCCGTCGGGGGCGAGACCGTCGCTGAGGGTTCCCGAGACGACGCAGTGGGCGCTGTCGGGCCGCGGGATGGCAGGCCCCGATGCGACCGCGCTGTGGCTCCCGGAGCTGCCCGACGCGCCGTCGGACCGACGCTTCCGGGTCGTCCCGGTCGCCTATGCCGGTGAACTCCTGGCGCTACTGGTCGCCCGACGCGGACCCGGGACCGACGACTTCTCCGACGAAGACCAGTCGATCCTCGCCGAGGTGGCCCGCCAGCTCGCCCTCGTGCTCCACAACGCCCACCTCGATTCGACCCTGACCCGGACCCTCGAGGAGCTCCACGCACAGGCCGTGGAGCTGCGTGCCTCCCGGGCACGGGTCGTGGCGGCCGCCGATGCCGGTCGCCGCCGGATCGAACGCGACCTGCACGACGGGGCTCAACAGCAGTTGGTCGCCTTGGCGGTCTCGCTCGGGGTGCTGCGCGAGGTCGTGCGCAGCGATCCCGACGATGCGCTGGTGATCGTCGACGAACTGCGATCCGAGGTGCAGACCGCCATCGACGACATGCGCGCGCTCGCCCACGGCATCTACCCACCGCTGCTCGCCTCGCGAGGACTGACCGAGGCGATCGCCGCGGTCGCTCGACGTCGAGGAGACGGATCGGCGACGTTTCGATCCGAGGGGATCGAACGCTATGCGCCCGAGATCGAGGCGGCCGTCTACTTCTGCTGTCTCGAGGCGTTGCAGAACGCCGCCAAGCACGCGTCGGGATCGCCGGTCGAGGTCGCGCTCACCGTCGTCGACGGCTCGTTGCACTTCGTGATCGCCGACCGTGGTCCCGGGTTCGCGACCGATGTCGAATCGTCGGGTCAGGGCCGGATCAACATGGCCGACCGCATCGGCGCGGTCGGCGGCACGCTGGAGTGGCGCAACGCACCCGAGGGGGGCGCCGTCGTGGCCGGTTCGGTCCCGATCCGCTGACCGCTTCGGCTCAGAGGAACATCGTGGCGACGGGCGCGCCGCCGGCGAGCACCGAGCGCAACACCGGCGCGGAGAGGTCCTCTTTGTGCAGGTACGCGATCGCTCCGCTCTGGGCGGCCCCGTCGGGAAGGTCGTCGCTGGTGTAGGTCGACAGCAGGATCACCGAGGCGGCCGGGTCGACCGCCAGCACCTGCCGGGTGGCCTCGATGCCGTTGGTGTCGGGGAGCTTGATGTCCATCAACACGACGTCGGGATGCACCTCGTTGCTGCGCGCGACCGCCGATGCCGCATCGGTGGCCTCGGCGACCAGTTCGAAGTCCGGCGCGTGCGCCAGGAGGCGACGCGTCGCCACCACGAACGCGTCCTGGTCGTCGACGACCAGCACCCTGCGGGGGGTCCGTTCCGCCATCAGCCCATCTTCGCCGACTCGGCGCCGGTGGAACAGGGCGGAGACACCCCCTGACCAGGTGCGGCCAGCCACACCGTCACGATCATCGATCGGTCGCCGAGCCACCCTCCAGCCACATGAGCACGGCCTTGACGCGACGGTTCACATCCGGCACCTCGGTCAGGTCGAGCTTCGAGAAGATGTTGGTGGAGTGCTTCTCGACGGCGCGTTCCGACAACACCAGCGTCGCGGCGATCGCGCTGTTCGACTTGCCCGTGGCCATCTCGGTGAGCACGTCACGCTCGCGCGGGGTCAGGCGGTCGAGCACGCTCTGCCGGTTCGCCGACCGGCCCTCCACGAGCGCCTCGACCACCTTGGGGTCGACGACCGAGCCGCCGGCGGCCACGCGCTCGATCGTGTCGACCAGTTCGTCGACGTCCGCGACCCGTTCCTTGAGCAGATACGCCCGCCTTCCGGCGCCTTCGCCGAGAAGCTCCACGGCGAAGGCGGGTTCGACGAACTGGCTGAGCACGACCACGCCGGTATCGGGGTGGCCGTTGCGCACGCGGTGTGCCGCCTGCAGGCCCTCGTCGGTCTGGGTCGGCGGCATGCGGATGTCGGTGATCACGACGTCGGGATCGTCGCGATCGATGTGGGCGAGCAGGCTCTCCAGGTCGCCGCACTGGGCGACGAGGTCGATCCCGTCGCGCCCTTCGAGCAGCCGCGCGACCCCCGCGCGCAGCAGCGCGTCGTCTTCGGCGAGCACCACCCGGATCGTCACGGCCCGGAACCGACCTACAGCCGCTTCGACTGCTCGACGGCGAGATCGGCCGCGGACGGCGGCGTCGGCGCGGCGTCGGTGGTCGCCTGTACCAGGACGCTGGCGACGTGGTCGCCTTTCGCGAACACGACGACCTGCGATGTGTTGCCGTGGTCGTCCCGCGCGGTGACCTCGAGGGCGCCGTCGAGGCCGGGGACCGACTTCGGTGCGGACCTGGTGACGCCCGACTCCGGGGTCGGACC
>JBDZVK010000016.1:6971-20118 GCA_040255725.1 Actinomycetota bacterium | reverse complement strand
TCGGCGACCGACTCGGGGGTGTTGCGGTGCAGGGCGAGCAGCGTCAGGTCGTAGGCCAGTTTGGTCACGCCGGCGATGATCAGCGGCCAGCCGAAACTCGTCGCCGACAGCAACGCCCCGGCGACGAGCGGGGTCCCGGCCGCGGCCAGACTCCGCGGCACGTTCGTGATGCTCGACGCCGCCGCCCGGTGTTCGGCGGGCACGACCGCCATCACGAACGCCTGGCGGGCCGGCACGTCCATCTGTGCGAAAAGTGCCCGCCCGAGCAGCAGCGCGATCGCCGCCGGCGCGCTCGGCACGAGCGCCGCCGCGGCCAGCATGAGGTTGGCCGGAATGTGGGTGTAGGCCATCGTCCGGATCATGCCGATGCGCCGTGCCAGGACCGGCGCGGCGAGTTGCGAACACGCCCCGAGCAGCCCGGCAGCGAAGAACACCGCGGCGGTCGCGTCGCGTCCCAGGCCGAAGCGCAGATGCAGCCAGAGCACCAGCAACGACGTACCCACGAATCCGCTGCCGGCGGAGTCGATGCTGAAGAGGGCCGCGAGCTGCAACACGATGTGCCGGTACGCGCCGAGACCCCGCCGCCGGGAGGCGGCAGAAACCGGACCCGACACGTCGGTGGCGGGCCTGCCGACGGTCGCCGTGCGACGCGGGAGCGGCCGGTACAGCACGAAGAGCACCAGGCCGGCGGCGGCGTACCCGGCGAAGCCGAGACGCTCGACGGTCAGCAGCGACCAGCCCCCCGCCACGGCGATCCGCTCGGGCAGCCCCGAGGCCAACGCCCCGACAGCGCCGGCGAACACCGCGGCCAGGTTGTAGCGGGCGTACAGGCGGGTGCGCGCCTCGCCCTCGACCAGGTCGGCGAGGTAGGCCTGCTCGGTGGGCAGGAACACGCTCACATCCCCGCCGCTGGGATTCAGCGTGCCCACCACCGCGATCACCAGCAACGGCCAGAACGCGGTGACCGTGCCGTAGGCCGCACCGGTGGCGACCATCAAACCGCTCGCCACGACCAGCAACGCCGCGAGCGACGTCCGGCGGGACCGGAACCCGAAGCCCAGGGTGAGCGCCGCCGAACCGAGCAGCGTCCCGGTGACGATGGCGCCGACCTGCAGCGGGGTGAATCCGAGGTCGGTGAGGTAGCGCGCCAGCAGCACCGCGACGAACCCGTCGGCGAACGCCCGGACGGTCCGACCGACGATGATCCGCCGAACCTCGTTCACGTCGGCAACCTACCGCCGCGGGCGCACCCGGCGACCGTCGCGGGGCGCGGTCGCCGTCGGATCGACCGACCTGCGGGGCGGACGCGAGTACAACTGGTCCCGTGGACCGAACAACCGACCCGACGGTGCGCCCCGCTCTCGAGGGCGATGCCGAGGCGATCCGCGCCATCCGCAACGCCGCCATCGAGCACACGAGCGCGATCTGGACCGATGCGACCCTCGGCCCTGCCGAGTCACGCACATGGTTCGACGAGTACCTCGAGCGCCGGTCGATGTGGGTCGCCGCCGCCGACGGCGACGTCGTCGCGTACGCGTGTTGGGCCCCGTGGCGAACCAAGGACGGGTACCGCCACACCTTCGAGAGTTCGGTGTACGTCGCCGACGGTCATCAGGGCCGGGGCATCGGTCGGCTCCTGATGACCACGCTGATTCCGGCCGCCCGCGAGGCCGGCGCGCACGTGCTCGTCGCCAACATCGAAGCCTCGAACGACGCCTCGATCGCGCTGCACCGCCGATTGGGGTTCGTCACCGCCGGGACGGTGCGCGAGGTCGGCACCAAGTTCGACCGCTGGCTCGACCTGACGATCATGCAACTGGTCGTCGGAGGTGGGACACCCCGACGCGGCGAGCCGTAGCGTGGTGCCATGACCGTCGTGAAGATCAACGCCATCTCTGTGCCACCCGCGGCGCACGCGGAGCTCGAACGTCGCTTCGCCGACCGCGCCGGGGTCGTCGAGGGCACCCCGGGCTTCGTCGGGTTCAAGCTCCTGCGGCCCGTCGCCGGCGACGACCGGTACTTCGTGGTCACCGAATGGGACGACGACGCGAGTTTCGCGGCATGGCGGGACGGCGACGGCCGCGCGGCACACCAGGGCGAACACGGCCCGACGGTCTCCACCGGCGCGGACCTGCTCGAGTTCGAGGTCGTCGTCGACGTCCGAGCGCCGGACGCCTGACCCGGACCAGACCCGGTCTCGTCGTCGCCCGGCTCGATCCGGGCCTCCGCGCCGCCGTGCGCGCCATCATCCGAAGCCGGAACGGGCGATGTCCCCGGGGCGCGCCGTGGCCACGGTTCGGGCGCGGGCGGGGGTGCTTGCCGGATGCAGCACGAAAAGCGCGTCCATACGCACCATCCTCTCCGACATTCGGATCGGGTCGGCCCGATTCGCCCGGGACCGCCCGGGGACCTCCCGAACGCGTCGATCGACCGAGGTCAGTCGCCCAGGCGAACCGGGGCGTGGCGGAAGCCGGCGTGCTTGTTCGACCGGGTCCGCTCCGCCGGCCCGAGCGTCTCGGGTCGTGCCACCCGGTCGAGCAGCCCGTCGAAGACCAGGCCGATCTCCAGGCGCGCCAGGTTCGCGCCGAGACAGAAATGGGTGCCGAGCCCGAAGGCGACATGCGGGTTGGGCGCGCGTCGCACATCGAAGCGGTGCGGATCGACGAAGACCCGCTCGTCGAAGTTCGCGCTCTGCCACCACAACACGACCTTGTCGCCCGCGGCGATCGTCCGGCCGTGCCGCTCGACGTCACCGGTGGCGGTGCGCCGGTTGTAGATCGTCGACGACGCCCAGCGCAGCATCTCCTCGATCGCACCGGGCAGCAGTGAACGGTCCGCACGCAAGTCGTCCCAGTCGTCGGGACGCTCGATCAGGGCCAACATGCCGGCGGTGATCGTGTTGCGGGTGGTCTCGCTGCCCGCGGCGACCAGCAGGTGCACGAACATCTCCTGCTCCACCTCGCTCAACGGTCCGCCCGGGTCGGCTTCGGCGGGTAGGTCGGCGTGGGTGATCAGCGAGAGGATGTCCTCGGCCGGGCATTGCCGCTTGTCGTCCAACAACCGCCGGGTGTAGTCGGCCATGTCGGTTGCCGCAGCCTGACTGCGTGCCGAGTCCGCGCCCGGCTCACGGTCGTCGTAGTCGAGGGTCGCGTCGGCCCAGTCCAACAGGAAATGCCGGTCGGCCTGGGGAATGCCGAGCAGCGAAGCGATCGCCTGCAGCGGCAACTCGGCGGCGACGTCGACCAGGAAGTCGATGTCACCCTCGGCGACCGCCGCGTCGAGGATCTCCCCGGCGCGCCCCTCGAGAGCGCCCCGCATCGCCTGCAACCGTCTGGGGCTCACCGACGGGGTGACCAGGCGTCGGATGTGGTGATGGCGCGGGTCGTCCTGCATGTTCAACAGCACGCCCGCGGCGAAGCCTGCGGGCAGGTCCTCGATGAGCGTGCCGCCACCGGCGCGGTCGCCGCCGCCCGCCGAGGAGAACACGTCGGGTCGCCTCGCCGCCCAGGTCACGTCCTCGTGCCGGGTCAGACACCAGAACCCCTCGCCGTCCGGGGTGGCGTCGGTTGGCTCGTGCCAGAACACGGGCGCCTCGTCGCGCAATGTGCGGTAGGCGGCGTGGGGCGGTCCGTCGGCGAACGAGTCCGGGTTCGACAGGTCGATCTGTGCCAGGTCGACCGTTGCCGCCTCGGCCGGTGCCACGGCTGCCACCTCCGGGTCGGGCCCGGCGCCGTCGGTGCCGCGAGCTGTCGCCACGCGGGCAACGTTACGCCGCCCGGTCCGTGTCGGCTCGCGCCTCCTGCGCCGCATCCCGGTCCTCGGCAGCGGTAGCGTCCACTCCATGGTCGTGCTCCTGATCGCCGTGATCGTCCTGTTCGCGTTGGGCATCCTGGGCGCGGTCGTCAAAGGCCTGCTGTGGCTGACCCTGATCGCCGCGCTGTTGATCGTCGCGGCGGCCGCGTACGGCTGGTTCCGCCTCCGGAGTCGGTTCCGGCGCCGGAACGACTGACCGCACCCGATCGCCGGCCCGCCTCGGTTCACCTTCGGGCGTCAGCCGGCCTCGTCTCGAGCGCCGCGCCGGGAGCGGTTCACTCCCCCGCGATGGAGCGGATCACCCGCGCCGGGTTGCCGCCCACGAGCGTGGCGGCGGGCACGTCGCCGGTCACGACCGAGCCGGCGGCGACGACGGAGTGCTCGCCGATCGTGACGCCGCCGATCACCGTGGCGCCGGTGGCGATCCACACGTTCGCCCCGATGTCGATCGGCTCGGCCACCAGCTCGGCGAGCCGCCGTGACGGCGCCACCGGATGGCTCGTGGTGATCAGCGACACGTTCGGACCGATCAGCACCTCGTCACCGATCGTGACCGGGGCGAGGTCGTAGATGGTGCAGTTCTGGTTGACGAACACGTGCCGCCCGACGCGGATGTTCCGGCCGCCGTCGGTGAAGAACGGCGGGATCAGCCGGAAGCCCTCGGGCACCTCGGCGCCGGTGAGCTCCGCGAAGCAGGCCCGGATGGCGTCGTGGTCGGCGTAGGCGAGCCGGTTGAGGCCGTGGGTGAGCGCCATCGCCCGTTCGACCCCCTTGGCGAACGCCCGTGACTCGACGGTCCCCGTCGGGATCACCACGGCTCGGGCGTCGTCGGTCATGCACCCCGGATCGTACCGGCTCGATCGGGGCGCACCCCGCGATCGTCGCCGCGGTGTCCTCGCCCGGCTGACCCCCGGGCCCGTCGCCGCAGACCACGGCGAGCGCACGGGGTCGAGGGGGTCCGACGGCTCAGTCGAGCGGGCCGGCGAAGACGACCTCTTCGGTGCCGTCGTCGAGCAGGTCGAATCGGGTCCGACCGATCTCGGTCCAGCCCTCGGCCCGGTAGAGCGCGAGGGCCGGCGCGCCGGGCGGCACGTCGAGGGCTTCCAGGTAGGGTCGGTGGCCGGCGTCGAGCGCCCAGCGCCGCGCGTGGTCGAGCAGCCGCGCGCCGACGCGATGCCCGCGCCGGTCGGGGTCGACCAACAGCCGCGACACGTACGCCGCGGAAGCGTCGGGGGCGTACCCGACGACGACCCGCATCGCCCCGCGGGTCGCGCCCGGTTGCACGGCGACGTGACCGACGACGGTGCCGTCGAGGCGGGCGATCCACGCGGCCAGGGGTTCGGGCGTGGTGAGGAACCACCCGAGTCCTTCGGTCGGTTCGTAGATCGGGTACCGGTCGCGGTCGCGGACCCGCCTGGCCACCGCGACCAGCTCGTCGAGGTCGGCTTCGGTGCGCAGCGTGATCTCCATGCCGCCCAGCATCGGCGACCCGACCCGGCCACACCAAGGCACTTCGGGCACCCCGCGCCGATCGACGACCCCGTCTCCGCCCACCGGACCCGAAGCGGACGTTCGGAACCTCTCAAGCGGGGCGGATGTTCTGGTTGACCCGGAACAGGTTCGTCGGGTCGTAGGTGCCCTTCACGACGACGAGCCGGTCGTAGTGGGAACCGAACGTCGCACGCACCCGGTCCTGGCCCTCGTCGTCCATCATGAAGTTCACGTACGCCCCACCGACCGAGCCGGGGTGCGTCGCCTCCCAGTAGTCGACCGCCCAGTCCTTCACCAGCGAGGCATTGCCCGGATCCGGGTCGACACCCACGATGACCTGCGAGAACGTCGCGTCGCGGTGAGACCACGCCGTGTCGTCGGCGCCGACGCGGTTCGCGGCCCCGTCGATCGGATACAGGTGCATCGACGAGTGCAGGGTGGGCAGCGCCTCACCGAACCGGGCATGGGCCGCCACCGCGTCGTCGGAGATCCGGTCGAAGACGTCGCCCCGCCAGTACCACTGCAGCCCGGGCGGGTACAACCCGTCGAAGGTCGACTGCAACGCCGGAAACGGCACCTCGCCGATGTGGGTCCACGCAGGTTCCAGCTCGCGCACCGGGGCGAACGCCTCGTCGGCGTCGGCCGAATCACCGAGGAAACACCACACGATCGCGCACACCTTGTGCAGATGGAACGCCTCGGGGAAGGGTTCGGCCGGGGGCACGGTCATCACCGCGAAGAACCCGGTGAGCTCGTCGTCGGCCGCCGGGAGGAAGTCGCGGTACCACCCGAGGACGTCCCCGGTGGCCGAGATCGGCCACGCGGTCGGGCCGGCGATCACGTTGCGGACCGGTCGGGCCCGGAACGTGAACGAGGTGACGACGCCGAAGTTGCCGCTCCCGCCGCGCAGTGCCCAGAACAGGTCCGGGTGCTCGTCCTCCGACGCGGTGACCTGACGACCGTCGGCGAGGACGACCTCGGCGGCCAGCAGGTTGTCGATGGTGAGCCCGTACTTGCGGGTCAGATACCCGTGGCCACCACCGAGGGTGAGGCCGCCGACCCCGGTGGTCGAGATGATGCCCGAGGGCACCGCCAGTCCGTGCGGGTGGGCCGCCGCATCGACCATGCCGAAGGTGGCCCCGCCCTCGACACGCACCGTGCCGGCGGCCGGGTCGACGTCGATCGCGTGCATCGGCGACAGATCGGCGACGATGCCACCGTCGAGCGTTCCGAATCCCGGGCCGCTGTGGCCGCCGCCGCGCACGGCGAGCGGCCCACCGGTGCCACGGGCGTGATCGACGACGGCCTGCACGTCGGCGGCGGATGCGCAGCGCACGATCAGGTCGGGTCGCTTGTCGATCATCGCGTTGTACACGCGGCGGGCGTCGTCGTAGCCGGGGTCCTGCGGGCCGATGAGCGCGTCGCCGAAATGGGCTTCGAGGGTGTCGTTCGTCGTCATGAGGCGACGGTACGGCCGCCGGGCCGGGGCACACATGACCGAACCTGACCTATTTTCACGCCGTCCGATTGGTCAGATCTGACCAGTGCGCGACGTCAGACGATCTCTTGGCGCGCGGCGAAGATCGCTGCCTGGGTGCGGTTCGCGGCGCCGGTCTTGGTCAGGATGCTGCGCACGTGGTTGGCCGCGGTGTTCGCCGAGATGTGGAGCCGTTCGCCGATCTCACGGTTCGACAGGCCGTCGGCGATCAGGCGGAGTACGTCGACTTCCCGTCCGGTGAGATCTCCCGGTCCGCAGGTGGCCGGTGGGCGGTGATGCACGCCGATGGGGTCGAGGATGCGCAGCACCCGGACCTGGCCGATCGGCTCGGCCAGTCGGCGGGCTTCCGCGACCAGCTCGGCGGCCCGTTCGGTGTCGCCGCGCCGCTGCGCGAACCACGCATGGTGAGCCAGGGTCTCGGCCCGGTGGACCGTCGAGCCCATCGTCGTGTCCATCTCCAGCGCTGCTGCGAAGCCGGCTTCGGCGTCGGCGTCTCGCCCCAGCAGGTCGTCGAGTCGCGCCAGGTAGCGGTTGGCGCTCCCGAACACCGCGACCAGCGCTCCACTCGCCAGGTTGCAACCGTCGTAGGCGGCGACGTGCTCGCGCAGCTCCTCGGCCAGATCGACCCGCTCGAGTGCGAGCGCCGCCTCGACGAGGAACACCAGCTCGATCGGCCATTGGGCCTGGTCGGGTCGGGGGACGATCCCGCCGCTCGTGAGCCGGGCGAGCGCCCGCTCGACGCCCCCGACGACGCCGAGTTCGGTGTAGAGCGCGAGCAGGCCCGGAATCCAGCGCCCTTCGAAGGACTCCCCGCCCGACAGGTGGACACGCATCGCGTCGAGCCCGCCGGTCTCGCGGGCGATCAAATAGCACTGCACCCCGTGGGGACCGGCGGTCATGTCGTCGCCGAACATGTCGTTGCGCACCAGCGCCTCGTCGGCCCAGCGAATCGCCTGCGTGAAGTCGCCACCGAGGAACGCCTTCGCCTGCATGACGCACCCGTGGATGTGCTCGAAATAGGGCTGACCGACCGACTGGGCGACGTTGGCGATGTCGGTCGCGGCGCTCGTCACACCGGCCGGATCACCGCTCAGGTACGCGAGCATGGCCCGGAAGTTGGCCGTGGCGCCGATGGCCTCGTGGTCGCCGACGACCACGGTGAGGGTCGCCAACTCGGTCGTGCGCGCCCGTTGCACCTCGATCATCTCCGGGCCGATCCCGTGCCACAGGCTCGTGGTCAGTGCGTGGACGAGCACCGTGTCGTCGAGGCCGCGGGCGAGTTCGATCGCCCGGCGGCCCACGTCGAGCGACCGCAGATGCTCACCGGCGAAGGTGAGCGCGCGGCCCAGGCTCGCCAGCGCCCGCACCGCCGGCGGATCCGACTCGTCGACCACGCCACCGCGGATCGCCTCCCGCAACGCGTCGTCGATCAGGGTGACCGCGCGACGATCCGGTCGGCCCGGACGCCAGTTGGTGTCCTCGTACCCGATCGCCGATTCGAGGCGGAGCAGCGGATCGCCGGTCGTCGCCAGCTCCCCGTAGCGGGCCCGGGCGACGGGGAACCGCCCGGCCCGGACCCAGTCGGCGGCGGCCCGGAACGCCGCCCGGGCGCGCTCGTCCGCGGTGATCGCGGTGAGGTGCGCGGCGCGTTCGTACCACTGGGCCGCCTCCTCGAAGGCGAGGCCCTGCTCGGCGAGCCGTCCGGCCTCGCCGGAACGGTGATAGGCGGCGGCCGGGTCGCCGAGGCCGCCGGCGGCCAGGAGGTGATGGGCGAGCCGCGGCACGGAGCCGGGCCGGTCGGCGCGGGTTTCGAGGGATGCGGCCACACGGGCGTGCAGGCGCATCAGCCTCGACGGCGCCAGACGGTCGAGAACGGCCTGTCTGGTGAGCGCATGGACGAACGCGTAGCGGTGGACGGGAGCGGCGACGCGTTCGATCAGCCCGAGTGCGCATCCCTCGTCGACGAACGCGAGCACCAGTTCGGTGTCGTCGTCGCTCGCGGCCAGCAGCTCGTCGAGTTCGAAAGTCGTGCCCATCACCGCGGCGAGTTCGATGACCGGTCGTACCCGCGCGGCCATGCCGTCGATCCGCGCCGTGAGCGTGTCGACGATCGACGCCGGTGGCGTATCGGGGTCGCCGGGCGGGCGACGGGTCAGCGCGTCGATGCCTCCGCGACGTTCCAGGTCGATCCACAACTCGCGCAGCAGGAACGCGTTGCCGCCGGTGCGTTCGCGCAGGTCCGCCGCCGGTGACCGTGCGAGCTGGGCCGGGACACCGGCTTTGAGCTGGAGGTAGTCGGCGATGGCGTCGGTGTCGAGCCCGTGCAGGTCGAGCCGTCGTACGCCGTCGAGGCGGTGCAGCTCGGCGATCACCGCAGCCAGGTCGGCCGACCGGTCGGTGACGCTCGAGCGGAAGGTGCCGACCACGAGCAGGGGCAGGTCCGCGCCCGTGGTCACCAGGTGCTGCAACAGGGCGAGGGTCGGGAGTTGTGCCCACTGGAGATCCTCGAGCAGCACGGCGACCGGCCGCTCGGCGCACAGCGATCTGAACAGCGAGCTCACGGCGCCGAAGAGGTCGCGGCGCACGTCGCTGGTCGCCACGGCCCGTTCGTCGACGCCCAGACGGCCGGCGACGACGCGCGACAGGCGGGCCAGTTGCACCGCTTGGGGTGGTGAAACGAGGTCGGCGATGTCGCCGGTGCCCGAGTCGGGGGACGTTCCCGGGTCGGTCGAGAAGATGGCGTCGAGCATCTCCACGAACGGCAGGTACGGAATGCCCGGATCGCTCACTGCGGTACCGACGAGCACGGGCACGCCGTCGTCGTGCAACGCCACCGCAATCTCGGCGAGCAGGCGGGTCTTGCCGATGCCGGGTTCACCGCCGATGAAGATCGCCTGGCGTCGCCCGCGTTCGACCTCGGCCCACAGATCGGTGAACACCTGCAACTCGTCTCGTCTTCCCACCAGCGGCGCGTGACGAGCAGCGGCCAGCAGGAGCGTGAGCGGAGGCGACTCGATGGCGGACACGGTCGCCGACTTCGCCGGTCCCGCCCTCAGATCGGGGCGGTTTCCCCGTCGGGGAGGAGTCGGTCGGTGACTTCGACGATCACGTCGGCCGGAAGACCGGCTCGTTGCGCGGCACGCAGGATCGCCTCGGGCGATTCGGCTTCGTACAGGCAGTAGGTCTTGCGCTTGTCGGCTGAGAGGAACGAGTACAGCCAGCGGACGTTCTCGTCGTCGTTGATCCGGTTGATGCCGTCGAGCAGGTCCGCGGATGCTTCGAGTTCCTCGCCGTACTGCCGCTCGACCATGAACACGGGCATGGTGGCTCTCCGAGTCTCGCGGGTTGCCGTCGAACCCCGCCGACGGTCCCTTCCACGGTGACACAGCAGACGCCGCCTGGCAAGGGGTTCGACGCGGGCCGCGTTCGGGCCGTGTCGACCGACGCCGCCGCGCGCGAACCTGTTGGACGTCCCGGTCGTCGTCACCAGCGACGTCAGCCAGCTCCGGAGTCGGTCTTCTCGTGTTCCTCCTGCGGTTCGATCTGCGCGTGCCCGACTTCGGCGCCCCGCCCGCCGACGTGTACGCCGCGGCGGTCGAGATGGCCGCGTATGCCGAGACGAGGGGCGCGGTGAGTGTGCTGGTGAGCGAGCACCACGGCATGGCCGACGGTTCCCTGCCGGCACCGCTGCTGGTCGCCTCCGCGATCGCGGCGCGCACCACCACGGTCCCGATCCTCACCTCGGCCCTGGTGCTCCCGCTGTACGAACCGGTGCGGCTCGCCGAAGAACTGGTCGTGCTCGACATCCTCGGTCGGGGGCGGGCGAGCCACGTCCTCGCCGTGGGGTACCGCCCCGAGGAGTTCGCCCTCTTCGGCGTCGACTTCCACCGGCGGGGCGCGATCGCCGACGCCCACCTCGACGTGCTCCTGCAGGCGAAGACCGGGGAGCCGTTCATCCACGAGGGGCGTACCGTCCGCATCACCCCGGCGCCGTTCACCCCGGGAGGGCCCAAGGTCCACATCGGCGGCGGCAGTCCCGCGGCGGCACGGCGCGCCGCCCGCCACGGCCTCGACTTCTACGCCCAGGGTGGCGGACGGGAACTGAAGGAGCTCTACCGGGCCGAGTGTCGGGCACACGGGCACGACCCGGGCTTCTGCCTGATGCCGCCCCGGAACCTGCCGACCACCGTGTTCGTCGCCGACGACGTCGACGCGGCCTGGGACGAACTCGGCCCGCACCTGCTCCACGACGTCCACTCCTACGCGGCACTCGACCCCGGCACGACCGACACGGCGAGCGTGTCGGCTGCCGGGACCCTCGACGAGTTGCGCGCCGAGGAGGCCAGCCACCGCATCCTCACCGTCGACGAGGCGGTCGCCTTCATCGGGGCGGGGAACATCCTGCAACTGCACCCGCTGATCGGCGGACTCCCGCCCGAGATCGCCTGGCGCTACCTGCGCACCGTGACCGACGAGGTCGTGCCCCGGCTCTGACATCGCCCGCCCCGGCGACGCCGATCAAACCATGCGCCAGCAGCCCCGGCCGGCCGCTTTGGCCTGGTACAGCGCCTCGTCCGCGGTGGCGAGCAGTTCCGTCGGATCGGTGGTCCCCGACGCCGCCA
The DNA here is from genome assembly GCA_040255725.1 of Actinomycetota bacterium. Lineage (GTDB taxonomy): Bacteria > Actinomycetota > Acidimicrobiia > Acidimicrobiales > Iamiaceae > JAFDWI01. Next base: position 8,694 of record JBDZVK010000016.1, on the reverse strand, counting down.
TCGTCACGCCGACGCTCGCTCCGACCCGGAGGTGTTCGCCACCGTGGACGACGGGCTCCGCGAGGGCACCGACGATGCGATCGGCCAGACCGGTCACCTCGTCGCGTCCCCGCACCCCCGGGCACAGCACGGCGAACTCGTCGCCTCCCAGGCGTCCGACCACGTCGCTCCGACGGACCAGCGCCCGCATGCGATCTGCTGCCGCGACGATCACGGCGTCGCCGGCGGCGTGACCGAACTCGTCGTTGACGACCTTGAAGTCGTCGAGGTCGACATAGAGGACCGCGACCGACTCGCCGCTTCGGGTGGACTCGTCGAGCGCGACCCGGCACTGGTCGATGAAGCCGGCGCGGTTCGCCACCCCGCTGAGCGCGTCGAGCCGAGCCGCCTGTTCGAGTTCGGTGAGATGGCCACGCCACTGGAGCACGACGTCCAACGCGTTCACCATCTGTTCGAGGGCGTAGCGGTGCGCGGCGACGCTCTGGGTCGGGTCGGTCGACCAGGCGACGGTGACGGCGACCTCCGATGAGGTGGGGTGGGTGACCGGCAGCACCATGCAGCTCTGCAGCCCGTGTTCGGCCGCCGCGGCGCGCAGGTCGTCGGGGAGCTCGCTCCACCCGTGCTGGGCCTCGCCTTCGACACGGGCACGGGCCCAGGGCGTGTCCGGCCCGTCGAAGGCCTCCAGCAGTTCGATCGCGAGTCGACTTCCGACCTGATGCCAACCGCTCTCGGACGTGGGGTACGAGATCGCATAGTGCGCTTCGGGATACCGCCAGGTGCCGAATCCGGGTAGCAGGTCGATGATCTCGTCGCTCGGACGACCCTCGGTGAGCATGGTGAAGATGCGGTTGCGCAGGTCGGTGTCCCCGCTGTAGTGACCGAGGATGATGATCCGGTCCTCACCGTCGGAGGTCTGCACCGGTGGAGTCGCGGTGACTTCGACGGGAAGCCAGGCGCCGTCGCCACGGTGCAACCGGTACGTCGCCGGCGTGACCTCGGCCCCGAGGGACCCCTCGAGGATGAGGCCCGCCACCTCGGCGGCACGCTCCACGTCGTCCGGGTGCACGTAGTCGACCATGTTCGTGCCGATCATCTCGTCGCCGCGGCCGATCAGCGTGCGCGTGAAGGGATTGACGTAGTGCACGACGAGGTCGGAGTCGACGGCGACGACCAACTCGGGCAGCACCTCGAACACCACCAACTCGCGTGGCACCGCCCTCGTCTGCTCGCCCATCGTGTGCTGCGGCTCCTCGTTGCGAACCCGGTCGTTGCGTTCCCCGCGTCCGACGCTAGCCGAGAGACCGATCGAGCAGCGTCCCGGGCTGATCGACGGCACCAGCGACAACCCCGGCGGCGCACCGCGCCCGGGCCGGGGCGCGTCTCGACGTGCACCCGGTGGCGGACACGGCGATCTGCATGGCGCCCCCATCGAGTGGCGCAGCTCCTGCGGGCCCGTCCGGTGGGGTGGACGCGGAGATCTTCCTGCTGCACGGCAACGACGTGACCATCCCGGCCGCGGCGTGATTTCGCAGACGCCGCTCGGCGTCGCTCACAAACCCCCGGCCCCGGCACAGGGCGGACCGCCTGGTCGCCCTTTGAGACCGCGCGGGTCAGGCCGAGGAATCGGCCCGCTCGAGGTGGGTGAGCAGCGCGGCACGCCACTCGTCGGGGTGGGTGAGCTGGGGCGAGTGGTAGGCGCCGTCGATCGCGACGAACGCGCCGT
>JBDZVK010000016.1:0-6871 GCA_040255725.1 Actinomycetota bacterium | reverse complement strand
ATCGTGGCCTCGTCGGTCGAGAACGCCCCGGCACTCGTGTCCATGAGCACCAGTGAGCGCACCAGCTCGGGGTGGTCGAGGGTCACCTGGAGGGCGACGCGGCCGCCCATTGAGTGGCCGAGCAGGTCGACGGGGCCATCGGTGACCCCGGCCAACCACGCGGCGAGGTCGACGGCGAGCCGGTCGAAGTCGTAGTCGGCCTCGTCGTTGGTGTTGGTCGACCGACCGTGGCCCCGGTGGTCGAGCGCCAGCACGCCCCGGTCGGCGGCGAGCACCGGGATCTGCAGGCCGAAGTCCATGGCCGATCCGGTGTAGCCGTGGCACAACACCAACGGCGTCCCTGTGGTCGAGCCCCACCGATCCCAGGCCAGCTCGATGCCGTCGACCGCGAACCGTTGCTCCAGGCTGATCACCATCGCCCTTTGCTACCACGGTGACGCCACGCGGCGGTCGACCGCGCCCTGCAACGTTCGCCTCCTACGCCGGGCACCGGTCGGGCCGTGGCCGAGACGGTCCGACGCGCCCTCGACGAGGTGAGGTCGAACCGGGCGACGATCGGGCAAGTGTGCGGCCGCGCGAGCTCGCCGGTCAGGTCGGTGCGGGCTCGTCGCGGTAGAGAGGCACGTCGGTGGCGGTGGGCTGGCGCTCGAGCAGGTCTCGCACCCGCACGTGGCCGCTGCCGATCGGTCCGGTTGCCGGGTCGATCAGCCGGTAGGCCTGGGTACCCCTGCCGAAGGGTTCGGATTCGAGGATGACGATGCGCACGTCACCCGGCTGGAAGTCGCAGCGCCTCTGCAGCGCGGCGATGAGCTGTTCGCTGTGCAGGTGCCCGTCGCCGAAGTTCCACCCCAGTGCCACCGCGGCCACCAGTTCGCCGTCGAGGACCAGGTAGTCCTCGTGGCTGGGTCCGCACGCCTCGGGCACGAGCGAGTACAGCGCCCGCCCGTGGGAGTGGAACCCTCTGAACGCATACCCCATGTGCAGCGGGATCTCGGCCTCCTCCGGGCTGCCGTAGATCTTTTCGAGCTGCTGGTGCGGCAGCATCGTGGCCTTGACGATGCCCCCATCGAGCCGGTCGAGCGCGTCACCCGTGAAGCACCAGATCGTGGTCGCCCAGTTGCCGGCGTAATAGCGCATCGCCACCAGGAACGACACCTTGTCGGGTGCGAGGTTGCCGTAGAGGACCAGGGCGAGCAGCACGGCGAACAGCGCGGCGATCGTGACCGGTTGGTCCAGGGCGCCCCACGGGATGCCCGGGTGGGCGAGGAAGACGAAGACAACTCCGAAGATCATGAAGACGTTCCACTCCAGCGGCACGCCCATCGGGAAGCTCGAGATGATCCCCAGATGGAAGGCGATCATGATCAGCGCGCAGACCAGGGTGAGCCATCCACCCCCGGAGAAGAACAGCAACGCGGGCACCGCGAATTCCACGACCGTCGCCGAGTGCGCGACGACCCCGGCCAGGCGGCTCGGCCGCAGGTCGTCGGGGAAGTGGCGGTGGAACCTGCGGCGCATCCCACCGAAGCGCAGGAACGGATTGTTCGACTGCATCGCGGCCATCACCGACGGGAAGTGCAGGTTGATCTTCGAGAACGCCGCGCCCCACCAGATCATCAACAGCACGGCCTTGGCGCCGGTGAGCACATCGGCCGAGGCGAACAGGAACGTGACGAGAAACGAGCCGTACACCTCCCCGCGGGCGGCGAGGAAGATCACCTGGTCGCGCAGTGACAACAACGTGAACAGCACGAGCACGACGAGGACCTCGGTGCGGGTCACCGCGCCCCAGAGGGCGACGACGAGGGCAACGAGGTACGCGGCGTACAGCACCACGTCGACCACGCGGCGCGTGTCGCCGCCGGTGAGCGGCACCTTGCCACCGAAGGGGGCCAGACGGATCGTGCCGGGGCGCAGCCAGTACAGGAACGAGCCCATCGGCGGGATGAACCGCAGGTTCAGCGGTCCGAAGCCACAGCCCAGCCCGAGCACCTCGAACAGCATCGACCACAGGGCGATCTTGTAGATGACGACGCCGTCACGCCACCACGCATCGACCGAGAAGAAGCCGTCGATGCCCGGGGTCGACAGGATGAACGCCCAGGCGACCGCCACGTAGGCGACCATCTTGACGACGTAGCCGAGCACCACCACGTCGGGCGACCCGAAGCCGTGTTCGGCGAAGTGGCGGGCCATGGGTTCGACCCGCCGCTCACGGGGGAGCTTCGCCCACTCGTCGTGGTCGACGACCGGCAGGTTCGGATCGATGAAGCCCATGGTCTGCTCCTTCGCGCACCACCGGAGACACCGGGGTGAGAACACGTTCTAGTTCATCGGCACGACCGGCCGGATGGTGCGGGCCCGCGGCGTCGACCCGGCGACCGCGTCAGCGCTCCATGGTGCGCAGCGCCGACCGGGCCGCAAGATGACCGCACATGCCGTGGACCCCTGCCCCCGGTGGGGTCGCCGCCGAACACAGGGCCGTGCCCGGAATGCCCGTCGCGTACGGGTCGATCGCGGCCCGTGGACGGAAGACGAGTTGGCGAAGGTCGTTCGCACCGGTGCCGATGTCACCGCCGATGAAGTTCGGATTCATCTCGGCGAGTCGCGCCGGACCATGCGACACGGTGGCCACGATCCGGTCGCGCACGCCGGGGGCGAAGCGTTCGATCTGCGCGGTGATCGCCTCGGTGGCGTCGCCGTCGTAGCCGTGGGGCACGTGCGCGTACGCCCAGATCGGGTGGATGTCACCCGCCGAACGGGACGGATCCGCGAGATACTGCTGGCCGACCAGTAGGAAGGGACGCTCGGGCATGCGGCCGGCGGCGACATCGTCCTCGGCGGTGGCGATCTGGGAAAGGGTGCCACCGAGATGCAGCGTGCCGGCGCGGCGGGCCGGCACGGCCGTCCAGGGAATGCCACCTTCGACGGCGAGGTCGACCTTGAACGCGGCCGGTCCGTGGCGGAACCGTCGGTACGCGCGGCGAACCCGCGGGGGCAACCGGTCGCCCGCGAGCTCGGCCAGCGCGCTCGGTGTCACATCGAAGAGCCGCACCCGGGCGTCGGCGACCTCGGCGAAGCCCGTGACCCGGTGGCCGGTCACGACGCGTCCTCCCAACGACTCCAGGTACGACACCAGCGCGTCGGTGATCGCCTGGGATCCGCCACGCGCGACCGGCCAACCGTGACGGTGCGCGACCGCGACCATCGCGACCCCGACCGAGGCGCTGGCGACGGTGTCGAGCGGCCGGAAGACGTGCGCCGCCGATCCGGCGAACAGGGCCTGGGCGCGCGGTGACCCGAGCGAGCGGGCCAGCCAGGTCGCCGGCTGCATGGCCGACAGCCCGAACCGGGCGAGCCCCAACGGGTGACGCGGCACGTGGACGAGCGGGCCGAGGAACTCGGGTACGAGGTCGTCGAGCCGACGGGCGAACGGCCCGAACCGACGACGCCACCGAACACCGTCGCCACCCAACTCGGCGGCCGTCTGGTCCAGCGACCGGTACATGGCGACCGCGTCACCGCCGTCGAGGGGATGCACGAGGTCGATCTCGGGCCGGCACCACTCGAGGCCGTGCTCGGCCAAGGGCAGCGATGCGAAGAACGGCGACGCCATCGCGAAGGGGTGCACGGCCGAGCAGACGTCGTGCAGCACGCCGGGAACGGTGAGTTCCGCACTCCTGGCGCCACCCCCGACGGTCGACGCGGCTTCGAACACCGTGACCTCCAGCCCGTTCCGGGCGAGTTCGATCGCCGCGGCGAGTCCGTTGGGCCCGGAACCGACCACGACCGCGTCGGGGCGATCGCTCACGACCCCGCGTCCGGTGCTGTCGGCCCGGTCGGCGGCACACGTCGCATCATCCACGAACCGTAGCGGCCGGGTTCGGCGAGGCACGCGCCACTTCTCGTCACCGCGCCGTCGAGCCAGACGACATCGCAGCCAAAGGCACGGGCGCGGCGGCTGCCCAGGGGTGCCGGACGGGACCGGCCCGGGCCGGAGAGGGAGGGATACGGCCCAGGCCGGCTGCCCGACGTCGGGGCCGGTCGGCGGGCGACCGACCGACCCCGGATCTCGATCGACCGCGCTCAGCCGATGCGATCTCGCGTGTGGTCGACCCCGTCGTCGCCCCGCGCCTTCGCCGCGCCGATCCGCTCCGCGACGCTGCGGGTGGTCCGTCCGGCCTCGTCTCGCTGCCCGACGTCGTCGCCGCCGATCAGGTCGCCGACCGTCTCGGCCGCACGGTCCTCGGCCTTGTCTGTCGATCCGCTCATGTCGCCGTTCCTTTCGTTGCCGGAGAGGTGGACACCCGGACCCGTGGAGGAGTGTGCGTGGTCAGGGAACACCGCGTTCCTGCCGGGAAACAGCGAACCACGATCACAGGCGTGGCACTACACCCCCAGGGGTGAATCTCGCAGCCACCGGGCTCGCTACAGTCACGGCCATGCCGCCCCCCGGTCGCGCCGTCACCGTGGCCCTGATCGACGACTACGACATCGTCGTGGTCGGCGTCGCCCACATGTTCGACCGGTACGCCGACCGGATCGAGGTCGTCGAACTCGACGCGACGACCAAGCTCGCCTCACCCGTCGACGTCGCGCTCTACGACGCGTTCGCCCAGCCCGACCCCAACCATCGGGACTTCGTGCGCCTGGTCGCGGGCGCGCGGGCCGCCGCGGTGGCCGTGTACACCTGGAACTTCCACCCGCGTCTGATCGACGACGCGTTACGGAACGGCGCCGCCGGCTACCTGTCGAAGGCGCTGCCCGCCCGTCGATTGGTCGAGGCGATCGAGGCGATCCACGCCGGCGAGGTGGTCGTCAGCGATGCGCCGCGTTCGGGACGGCTCACGGTGGGGCTCGACTGGCCGGGACGTTCAGAGGGGCTGAGCGAGCGCGAGGCCGAGGTGCTGGCGCTCATCGTGCAGGGCAAGTCCAACCACGAGATCAGCGACCAGGTCTGCCTGTCGATCAACTCGATCAAGACCTACATCCGTTCCGCCTACCGCAAGATCGGCGTGACGAACCGGGTGGAGGCGGTGCTCTGGGGCATCGACCACGGGTTCAGCCCCGACCACCACCGGATCGAAGCCTGGTTTGCCGAGCCGATGGCCGACGTCGACGCCGGTGTGCTCGACGCTCCCCGCTGATCCCACGGGGCTGTCGAGCCGGTCGGTCGCTGCCGGTTCGACCGTTCGATGCGACGACCACCGCGAGCACGCCCAGAGAGGCCAGAAACGCGAGCGGGCGGTAGAACTGCCAGAAGCGCTCCGAGAGCGGGACTGCGATGTCCACGCCGCCGAGCGCCGTCTCTGCCCCGAAGCTCACCGGGGCGCTCACCGCGAGCGCCACGGCGGGCACGCACCAGAGGACACGGTCGAGGTTCCCTCGCCGCGCGGCGATGGCGACCGCACAGGCGCCGACGAGCACCCACAGGTAATGGGACCACACGAGAGGTGTCACCAGCAGCAGGCCGGCCGCAGCCAACGCCCAGACCACGTCGTCACCGACTCGGCGCATCGTCGCCACGCAGAACGCGCCGAACAGACCGAACGAGACGAATTGCACCTCGGTCGCGTACGTCCGCGCCGCGTCCGCGCCCCAGATCGCCGCGACGAGTGCGGCGACGGACGAGTTGTGCGGGATCCCACCTGCGGTCTGTGCCAATCGCCGGGTCATCGTCAGATAGCCGGACCAGACGTCGAGTGGGACCATCGTCCACGACAGCGCGAACAGGACGGCGATGGACGCGACGGCCACGAGCAACGAAGCGAACCGTCGCCGCCAGATCAGCACTCCGGCGAGTGCGGCCGGGGTCGACTTGAACGCGACGGCGCCGAGCCAACCCGCCAGCGACACGCCGCGCCGCCGGACATCCCGCGCGCTGACACCGAGCACGACGGTCAGCAACAACCAGGGCGAGGTCTGCCCGAGTGCCACCGTCTTCCACGCGAGTGGGGTGAGCAACAGCGCCGTGCCGGCGAGTACGGCCGGCGCGTGACGGGCACGATCGACCAGTGATCGCCACATCACCACCATCGACGCAACCAGCGCCACCGCGGCGAGCACCTGGAAGACACCGACGCCGATCGTTCTGCCACCGAACGACAACGCCCAGGAGACGGGCAGTGCGAGCGGACTCGACAGAAATGCCGTGGCGCGGCAATCCGGCGTCGTCGAGCCTTCGGCGACGTCGCACCAGGTCCGTCGGTACTGGGGGGTGACGTCACCCCAGTCGTCGACGTGACCAGCGTAGAGCGCGTCCGGGTCCTTGTCGGCCTGTCGCACGGCGGCCACGTACGCCGTCGCATCCGGCGACACCAGGTGGCCTGCCGCCAGTGGCACGAGCACCCACGACACCAGGATCGTCGCGAGTAGCGCCCGGGCCCACCTCCGCTCGACGCGCCGGATCACCTGATCGGATGGTTCCTTGTAACCGGTGCGTGGGACATGACCCTCGATGTCGATCAAGACGGCTTGGACGGGACGCCGACCAGCATTCCATGCAGCGCCCTGCTCGCGGGGTCATTCGACGCTGCCGAAACGGGGGCCGCGACCGCGGCGACCGATCCGGCCACGTCCGCCACCGCATCGAGGCGTGGCCACCCGGTCCGACCGCCGACCTCGAGGTGCTCGACGCCGCCGCATGACCTCGGGACGCTCGGATCGGGGCACGCGCCCGGGCACCGGTGGGCGGACGAACTGATCGGGCGCGCCCGACCGGAGAGCGCAGAAGCCGGATCGGCGCGATGATTTCCGGGCGGTGCAGCCGTCTGTCGTTGCTCAGGCGCCGCGCGTGTCGGCGCCCCACCCGAGGAGCCCGTCATGACCTTGTCCCTTCGCCCCCATCTCTGGTTCGGAAACAACGCCGCGC
>JBDZVK010000280.1:0-3674 GCA_040255725.1 Actinomycetota bacterium | reverse complement strand
GTCGACATGGTCTTCGAACACCCGGGCCGCTCGACGTTCGGCGCGTCGGTGTTCGTCACCGCGCGGGGCGGCAAGATCCTCACCTGCGCCGCGACCACCGGCTACATGATCGAGTACGACAACCGCCACCTGTGGATGAAGCTCAAGAGCATCATCTCGTCGCATTTCGCCAACTACAAGGAAGCCTGGGCCGCCAACCAGCTGCTTTGCGAGGGCAAGATCCAGCCACTGCTGAGCCGGGTCTACCCCCTCGACCAGGTCGGTGAAGCGACCCTGGCGGTGCACCGCAACGAAACCGAGGGCAAGGTCGGCATCCTGTGCCTGGCCCCCGAAGAGGGCCTCGGCATCGACGACCGCGCTTTTCGCGAAGAGGTCGGCGAGGACAAGATCACGCTGTTCCGGTCGATGGGCTGAACCGACCCGCCGCCCGGACCCGAGTACCACAGGAAGAGGCACCCATGAGCCCGATCGCCGCACGCAACCCCAACCAGAACGACAACCTCGGCGGCGCCGAGAACGAGAAGCCCGACGCCGAGGTCACCGACGCCGACGAGTTGATCCTCACCGAGATCGACCACGTCGCCATCGCGGTGCGCGACCTGCCCGCGGCGATCGACTTCTACCGCGACACCTTCGGCGCGACCGTCGATCACCGTGAGGTCGTCGACTCCGACGGCGTCGAGGAGGCGCTGTTGAAGGTCGCCGACTCCTACATCCAGCTGCTCACCCCCACCCGGGACGACTCGCCGGTGGGCGTGTACCTGGAGAAGAAGGGTGAGGGCCTGCACCACATCGGCTACCGCGTCGACGACTGCGCCGCCGCGTTGCAGGCGGTCAAGGACCACGGCGGGCGAGTGATCGACCAGGCGCCTCGGCCCGGTTCCCGGGGCACCACCGTGGCTTTCGTGCACCCCAAGACCAGCTTCGGGACCCTCATCGAACTGGTCCAGGAGTAGCCGGACCGGTCGAACTTGTCCAGGAATGGCTGGACCGGTCCGAATCTTCCAGGAGTACCTCGACCGACCGTCCACCGTCTCATATATTGAGACGCAAATACTATACTCTGGGATGCGGATAGGATGTCACCGATCCGATCGGAGGCTTCCCCATGTCCGTACCCCGCTACACCCACGGCCACGCCGAGCCCGTGCTGCGGTCGCACCGCTGGCGCACCGCGCAGAACTCCGCTTCGTACCTGTTGCCGTTTCTGCGTCGCGGCCAGTCGCTGCTCGACGTGGGCAGCGGGCCCGGCACGATCACCGCGGACCTGGCAGAGCTGGTCGCACCCGGGCAGGTCACCGCGCTCGAAGCCACGCCCGACGCCGTCGCGGTCACCCGCCAGGGGGTGGAAGACCGCTGGGTCGCCAACGTCGACGGCGTCGTCGGCGACGTCCACGCCCTCGATTTCCCGGACGACACGTTCGACGTGGTGCACGCCCACCAGGTGCTCCAACACGTCGCCGACCCGGTCACCGCGTTGGGCGAGATGCGACGGGTGTGCCGCCCCGGTGGCGTCGTCGCCGCCCGAGACAGCGACTACTCGGCGTTCACCTGGTACCCGGAAGTGCCCGAGCTCGACGAGTGGATGGCCATCTACCAACGCGCCGCCCGGGCCAACGGCGGCGAGCCCGACGCAGGACGCCACCTCGTCGCATGGGCGCACGCCGCCGGGTTCACCGACGTGACCGCGTCGGCTGACGCCTGGTGCTTCGCGAACCCCGGCCGGGCCCGCTTCTGGGGAGCGATGTGGGCCGAGCGCATCCTGCACTCGTCGATCGCCACCCAGATCGTCGAAGAGGGGTTCGGCACCACGGCCGACCTGGAGCGCATCTCGGAGGGGTGGCGCCGCTGGGCCGCACACCCCGATGCGTGGTTCGCCACGACCCTCGGCGAGATCATCTGCCGTCCCTGACCCGAGCGCCTCCGTAACCGGACCTCTTTTTGCAGGACCGGCCCCCTCGACCGCCGTGAAGCGGACTTCTGGGGCGCATCTGGGCGGCTGTAGCGTTGGACCTCGTGGCATTGGCCGATCCGACCATCGACGCGCTCGTCGAGATGCGCCGTGCCCGGCGCCGCAAACGCATCGCCGACATCCATTGGGTCGATGCGATGTACCACGTGTACATCACGGCGATCATCGGCATCGTCGCGCTGGTCTTCATCTCGGGTGCCGCCGGTGGTACCCCGCTCGACGCCCACGGGATCGACGACCTGCTCGACCGGGGCCCGGCGGTTCTCGGCCTGCTGCCGGCGTTCGCGCTGATGGCGGGCCTGCGATCGGGGAGCCGTGGCGGCCCCCTCGCGTTGGAACAGCCCGACGTGCGCCACGTCCTCATGTCAGCGGTACCGCGCTCGTACGCCCTGCGCGGGCCGGCCGTCCGCCAACTGCGCTCGTTCGTGTTCATCGGCATCGCGGTGGGCGGCGCCGCGGGGCTGTTCGCCCGTCATCGTCTCGATGCGAACGTCGCCGCCCTGATCGCGTGCGGCGCCGGCTTCGGGTTGGCGTCGGTCCTCATCGGCGCCGGCGGGGCACTCGTCGCCGCCGGCCGTCGCATTCCCCGCTGGCTCGCCACGCTCGTCGGCCTCGTCGTCACGGCGTGGTCGATCGCGGACGTCGCCGACGCGGCCCCGACGGCTCCGATGACGTTCCTGGGCAGGATGCCGCTGTGGCCCCTGCGCTTCGATGCCTGGGCGATCGTTCCCGCCGTGGCCGGCGTGCTCCTCGCGGTCTGGGGGCTGATGGGCATCTCGGGACTGTCGATCGAACACGCCGAGCGCCGCACCAAACTCGTCGGCCAGCTCCGGTTCGCCGTCACCCTTCAGGACCTGCGTACCGTGCTGGTGCTGCGGCGCCAGCTCGCCCAGGAGCTCCCCCGCGAAGAGCCCTGGTTCGGTGGTGGCGCGTACCGCCGCCCACCCAAGCGCCTCGTCTTCTCGCGGGGCATCCGGAGCATCGTGCGCTTCCCGGCGTCGAGGCTGGTGCGACTGCTGATCCTCGCCGTGATCGCCGGTTTCGCGGCCCGGGGAACCTGGGACGGCACCTTGCCGCTGGTCGCACTCGCCGGGTTGGCGATGTGGGTGGCCGGGCTCGACGCGATCGAGCCCCTCGCCCAGGAGACCGATCACCCCACCCGCGCCGAGGGCTACCCGTGTGACATCGGCGAGTTGCTCGTGCGGCATCTCGCCGCGCCCGCCCTCGTGATGTTCGGCGTGTCGATCGTCGCCGGTGTGGTGTTCGTGCTGGGCGAACCGAACCTCGACTCGCTGCGGCTCGCCGGGATCGCGATCGTTCCCCTGGCGATGCTCGGGGTCGCCGGCGCCGTGGTCAGCGCGCTCATGGGGGCGCCGGCTGCCAGTGACGAGATCTCCGCGATGCTTCCGCCCGAGTTCGCGGGCATGAAGAACGTGGCGCGTGCCGCGTGGCCTCCGGTGATCTCGGTGCTGGGTGCGCTGCCGTTTCTCGCCGCGTTCGCCGCGAGCGACGCCGGGCAGTCCCCCTGGTCGGCCGCGGGTGGCGCCGCCGCGGGTGCGATGCTCGTGGCGATCCTCGTGGGGGTCTGGGTGCGTTACCGCGAAGACCTCCACGACTGGTGGGCCGCGTCGATGGACGAGGCCAAGCAGCAACGCTCGGCCAGGGACGCCCAGAAGGCGGCGCGCTCGGGATCGGGTGCGTC
>JBDZVK010000279.1:0-3678 GCA_040255725.1 Actinomycetota bacterium | reverse complement strand
CGATCGCCTACGTGGCCTCGGCCCGCCTCGGCGCGATCTGTGTCGGCGTGAACCCCGTGCTCGCCCCTACCGAGCGGGTCACGGCGTGTGACGCGGTCGGCCCGAGGTTCGTGCTCGCGACCGACGAGCTCGCGGCGGGGCTCCCCTCGGACCGCACCGAGACGATCACCGCTGCGGACAGCCCCGAGCGGGTGCTCGCCGGGATCCGTGGGGATCCCACCGGTTTCACCGCGGCGCCGGAGGATCCGGACCGGGACGTGGCGATCGTGTTGACATCGGGGACCACCGGGCGGCCCAAGGGCGCGATGTTCCGCGGCCGGCAACTGCAGGCGGTGACCCGCTACGACCTGGGGCCGCGTGCGGCCACGTGGGGCGGAGGTGGCCCGATGCTGGCCGGGACCCAGTTCGCCCACGTCGGGTTCATGACCAAGTTCTCGTGGTATGTGCGCACCGGGGCGGAGCTGATGCTGCTCGAGAAGTGGCGCGCCGCCGACGTGCTCGACATCGTCGAGGCGACCCGCATGCCGGTGATCGGCGGCGTCGCGCCGCAGGTCGCACTGATGCTGCGCGACGACCGCTTCGACGAGCGGGACTTCTCCGCGGTGCAGGCGCTGATCATGGGCGGCGCGCCGTCCCCGCCCGCGCTGGTCGTCGAGGCACGCCGCAGGTTCGACGCCGCGTATTCGATCCGGTATTCCTCGACCGAGTCGGGTGGGGTGGGGACCGGCACCGCGTTCGACGCGCCCGACAGCGAAGCGCTGCACACCGTTGGTCGTCCTCGGCCGGGCATGGGGTTGGCGATCCGTGACGCCGAGGGTCGGGATCTACCCAAGGGCGAGATCGGTGAGGTGTGCCTCCGTTCCGATGCGGCAATGGACCGCTACTGGGACGACCCGGACGCGACGGCCCGCGCGCTGCGTGCCGGGTGGCTGCACACCGGCGACGTCGGATTCGTCGACGGGCACGGCTGTCTGCGCCTGGTCGGCCGGGATTCGGACATGTACCTGCGCGGCGGTGAGAACGTCTTCCCCGCTCAGGTCGAAGCGGTGCTGGCCACCCACCCGCTGGTGCGCGACGTCGCCGTGACACCTCGGCCGGATGACGTGATGGGCAATCGGGGGGTCGCCGTCGTCGTGCCGGCCGACGCCGATCGGCCCCCGACCCTCGACGAGCTACGAGAGTTCGCGGCCGACGATCTCGCCCGCTTCGAACTGCCCGAAGCACTCGAGATCCTCGACGCACTCCCGCTCACCGCCGGCCACAAGCTCGACCGGCGCGCCCTGCGCGAACAGGTCGACCGACGCGGATTCAGGCGACCGTGAACGTGCCGCTGTGAGTGGATGTGAAATCTATCCGCCTTCGCCACTGGTGCCACGACATTCGACCGAATCATCGACGAGACCGGCGATCTTCTCGGTCGAGGAGCCGGCGCGGTGTCCCGACGCCTCCGAACGCCCAGCACAGGTGTGCGCCCCGGACCGCGGTGCCATCGCGTCGTCCTTCGCCGATGTCAGCCGCCTGGCAGCAGCACCGGCTTGATGACCTCTCCCGACAGCGACGCCTCCTCGGCTTCGTTGATCGCCGCCAGTGGGAACGTCTGCACGAGCCGTTCGATCGGGAACGTGCCGTCCTGCCACAGCGCGAGCAACCGGGGGATCACGACCCGGGGGTCGGCGTTGCCCTCGAGGATGCTCGACACGTGCTTGCCGACGAGGATGCCCGGATCGAGGGTGAGATCGCCGGTCTGGATCCCCACCAGCCCGGCGTGGCCACCGAGTCGGAGGATCCGCAGGGCGTCGAGGATCACCGCGGGCACCCCGGTCGTGTCGAAGCTGAAGTCCGCGGCGCCACCGACGGCTTCCATGACCGAACCCAGCGTGGCGTCGGTGCCACCCACGACGGTTGCGGTCGCTCCCAGCTCGGCCGCGAGTTCGAGGCGTTTCGCGTGCAGGTCGACGGCGACGATCGGTGACGCGCCGACGGCGGCCGCGGCCATGATCGCCGCCAGACCGACCGCACCGGTGCCGAACACCACGAGACTCTGCCCGGACTCGACCGAGAGGGCCTCGAGCACCGACCCTGCCCCCGTCAACAGGCCGCAGCCGAGCGGGCCGAGCAACTCGAGTGGCAGCGAGGCGTCGACCTTCACGACATTGCGGGCCCCGACCACCGCGTGCGTCGCGAACGACGACTGGCCGAACCACCGCGAGCCGATCTCGTTGCCCTCGGCGTCGTGGGCGCCGGTGGTCCAGTCGGCGTTGCGACCGGTCAGGTTGCGCGCCAGGAACGTGTCGCAGCTCCACGGGCGCCCCTGCACACACGGGGCACACTCACCGCAGGAGTCGTACGAGCAGACCACGTGGTCGCCGGCCTGCAGGTCGAGCACGTCGGGACCGATCGCCTCGACGATGCCGGCGCCTTCATGGCCGGTGATGACGGGGCAGAGCCCTTCCATGGCCCGGGGCAACTGGTCGGTGTGGCACAGGCCCGCCCCGACGATGCGCACCAGGACCTGGCCGGCGCCGGGGTCGTCGAGCCGGACCCGCTCGAGCCGGTAGGGGCCGTCGGTCGTGCGCAGGACTGCAGCGGTGATCTCCATCGCCTGATCCTGCCACCTCGACGCCGTCGGTGTGTCGGCGCCCGGACGTCAGGGCCCGGACGCGCAACGGGTGGACCCGACACGACCGTCCGGATCCACCCGTCAGGTGCCCGCCGCGCTCACACCCGACGCGGCGTGGTGCCTCTCAGGCGGGGGCGAACGTCGCGGTGAACGTGTTGCCGCCGCCGGGGATGACGAGGTTGAGCAGCGGGGTCGCGAGGCCGCAGTCCTGCAACCTGGGCAGCGTGTAGTCGGCCGAGAAGGTCTGTGAACCGGTCAGGTTCACCGGGCCCGACATCGACACGTCGACGGGTTGGGTCCCTCGACAGGAGTTGCCGACGAGGTTCAGCCAGGGCAGGAACGACGCCGTCGCCCGGGTGATCGCGAAGTCGAACGACGAGTCGACCGTGACGGTCATCGTCGCGAAGTCGACGTGACCGGTGATGGGCCCGTTCTGCGACATCGCGAAGGTCGCGGTTGCGATCGGCAGGCCGAACAGCCTGATGGTCTTCGACGCGGGCGGCAGGTTCAGGTTGCCGGTCAGCGCGCCGGTTGCGAGGTCGACTTCGCCGTCGAAGGTCCCTTCGGGGATCTGGACGTCCATGTTCAGCGAAGCGATGTGCGTGGAGGCGTTCACCTTCCAGTGGATCGGGATCGTGGTGGCGGCGCCGGACGGGGTGGCGGTGAACGTCGCGGCGGCCATGACGAGGGCGACGATCGATGCGAGCAATGAGGTCCGGATCCGTTTCCGGGAGCGGATGGCGGTCATGGAAGGGGTTCCTCCTTGTTGGCGTCGACTAGGTCGAACGACCCAGCCGGAGGCGACCTTGACGGATGAGGTGACCGATGTCAACCCCTCCGGACCGTATCTTTCACTCACGCTACGTAGCGTAACCTTTTCGGCACGGAGCGCTGCCGAGCATGCATTCCGTTTCGACGACATTGCCCGCCCCGGGCTCCGTCGGCTAGTTTCTGACGGGTCGTCAGATTTGAGTGTGCGTCGGGCGCCAGCTCGCCGACAGGCCCTGGAGGAACACCGGTGAACTTCGACTTCTCGGAAGAACAACTCGCCTTCGTCG
>JBDZVK010000278.1:0-3691 GCA_040255725.1 Actinomycetota bacterium | reverse complement strand
GCGACGGCGTGCACCCGACCATGGCGGGCATGAATCGGATCGTCGATCTGTTCGCGCCCGACCTGATCGAGTCCCGGCACCTGCGCCCTCCACCGCCCCCGACGACGACCGCGCCGACGACGACGAAAGCGTCGCAATCCGCTGCCGGGACCCGCTGACCGGGGCACGATGAACCCGTCAGATCAGCGCTCTTGTCGTGGCCGCGCCTTCTGACTGGTTTCCGCTCGGTATTTGGCTCGGTTGTGGGGGCCGCAGAGGCGCTGCAGGTTGTCGATGGTGGTGGGACCACCGAGGGGATAGGGCTGTTTGTGGTCGTATTGGAGCAACGTCCGGGCATGACAGCCGGGGTGCTGACATTCGGAGTCCCGGGCGTCGACGACGCGGCGTTGACGGCGGGTCGGGAAACGTCGTCTGGGACTGGCGTCGATGGGCCGACGCCTGTTGTCGAGCAGGAGGAGCGAGACGAACGCGTCTGGCAGCAGGCGGGTGACCGCGTGGTCGGTCAACGGCGTGCCATCAGCCAGCGCGTTGCCCTGCTCGGTCACATGGACGACGACTTCGGTGTCGACGGTGCCGGTTCCCGGCTGGGTGCCCACGGTGACCAGGGCGTCGGCGCGCTGCTGAGCGAGGAGTGCGGTGATCCGGACCATCCCGTCGGGTTCGGTCCGCCACGAGACGCAGCGTTCGTCGTGGTGGCGGGCGTCGATCTCGTCCTGGGACTCGGTGCGGTGCGACCAGCACGCGAGCGCCGTGGCGAGCCCCGAGGTCGGGGTGACCGACGCGAGGTGGACGAGTTCGTCGACGTGCTCGACGCTGAGGTGGGCCACGAGCATGCGGGCTTTCGCATAGCTCACGTCGCCGGCCGCCATCGCGGCGTCGAGCTCGGGGAAGGCACGCATCGCACGGGCGACACGAACCTGGTTGTGCGCGGTGACGCGTTCGATGTCGCAGCGATCCGCGAGCCAGGCCGCGCACGACAGCGCCCCCGAGAGCAGGTAGGTCCCGCGGTCGTCGAGTTCGCCGATCAGGACCAACAGGTCGTAGGTCGCCGTGGACAGTCGGGCCACGAGTTCGACGATCTCGGTTTCCAGGCGGCCATTCGCCAACTCGGCAGGCCCGGAACCGCTTCCAGGTGACTCCCATGGGAGCACGGATTCGCCATCGACCTCCGGCTCACCATCGACTGAACCAGTCCGTCCGCTTCCGTTCACTTCTGCGATTTTCTGTCGCATCGGACTTCCTTTCTTATGCTGTCGATCTCTGATCGACAGCATAAGAAAGGGGTGTGACATTTTCGGCCGAAATCGCGTCTACGGGGCGAGAAATTTCAGATTTCTTTACCGAGCCAGCCAGGCAGATCCCGACTCCCACGGGAGCCACAGAACACCAGCACGATCGGATGCGCTGATCAGTCACATCCACGGTGCTCCCATGGGAGCCAGGACCGACTCTTCGACCTACCTGTTCTGCCAGACACCAGCATGTGAAGCCGCTCACCGCGTCCGGTCACCTACTTCGGAGCTCGGGACGCCCCGAATGCAGCCAGGCAGCGCGATCGTCACTCTCCACGCCGATTCGGCATCTCGGTGGTCACTTGGCCCCAAAAGCACAGTGTCTCCACGCGGGATCGCAGTCGACATAGGATGCATGTGACACCCTCCAAGGACTTCAATGAACGCCCATCGACGACCGACTCCACATGAGAACGAGTCCGTACGCCTGACGATCGGCAGATGGTGCGTCGTGCGCCAGACGACAAGTGGGTGGAAAGACTGGGTCAGCGCGGCCCTGTTCGGGGTGCTTGGTTTCACCTTTCAGGTGATCCTGGCCCAGAGATTCGAGTTCGAATCGCCGTGGCCTACCATCATCGGATTCAATGTTGCCGGTGCATCGGTGGCGGTTGTGGGCAAGATCCTCTGGAATCGACCTATTTTCGCTGTGCACCTGCGTCGGTGCAAGGCATCCACGCAAGAGGATGACGCTTCGAAGCCGCTGGATCCGCCGACGATCTAGGACGAATTCACGCCGGCCAAGACAACTGGCGCCTCAGGCGGAGGCGAGGCCGGCGGTCCAGACCTCGTACAGGCCGGCGTAGCGCCCGCCGAGGGCGACCAACTCGTCGTGGGAACCGAGCTCGGCCAACTCCCCGTCGGCCACCACGCCGACCCGGTCGGCACGCTCCGCGGTCGACAACCGGTGTGCGATCAGAATGACCGTCCGGCCCTCCATCAGCCGTTCCATCGCCTCCTCGACCAGCGCCTCGGTACCCGGATCGAGCGACGACGTCGCCTCGTCGAGCACCAGCACCGCCGGGTCGGCCAACGCGGCGCGCACCAGCGACACGAGCTGTTTCTCGCCTGCCGACAGGCGTGAACCCCGCTCGTGCACCTCGGTCGCCAGCCCCTCGGGTAAGGCCTCGAACCGCTCACGCACCCCCAACACGTCGAATGCCGCGAGGATCTCGGCATCGGTGGCGGCCGGACGGGCGATCCGCACGTTCTCCATGATCGACCCGCTGAACAGGAAGCCCTCCTGGGGCACCACGCAGATCCGACTCCGCAGCTCCGCGCCGGCGATGTCGCGTACATCGACCCCGTCGAAGGTGACCGTGCCGGCAACCGGGTCGTAGAACCGGGCGATGAGTTTCGCGAGGGTCGACTTCCCCGCCCCGGTCGGACCGACCAGCGCCAGGTGTTCACCCGCGGCGATCGTCAGGTCGACCTCGCGTAGGACGAAGGCGTCGCGGTCGATGTCGTCGGCCGGTCGACCGTCGACGAACGACGACCGCAATGCGTCGTGGTCGCCGTAGGCGAACCAGAGGTCGCGCACCACGAGGTCACCACGCTCCGGGCACGGCCGGGGTTCGTCGGATTCGGCGACGGCGACCGGTTCGTCGAGCAGGTCGGCCAGCTTCGACAGGCCCGCACCCGCCTGTTGCACCTGGTTCACGTACTGGCTGAGCTGCTGCACCGGGTCGAACAGGTTCGACAGGCTCAACACGAAGAAGGTGACCGTGCCGATCGTGACCGTCCCGTGCACCGTCATCACCCCACCCACGCCGATCACCAGCGCCGTGGTCAACACCCCGGAGAACTCGATCACGGGAAGGAACCAGCACGAGATCAGCACCGAATGCATGTATTCGTCGTACAGGCCCCGGTTGTGGCGCGAGAACCGCTTGACCTCGACCTCGGACCGGTCGAACGCCTGGATGATCCGCACCCCGCTGATGCCCTCCTGGAGCGAGGTGAGGGTCATGCCGATCCAGTCGCGGATCAACAGGTACGACCGGTTCGAGTCGCGGTTGAACTTGATCGTCGCGATCGCCACGCCGGGCAGCGGGATCAGACACAGCAACAGCAACTGCCACGACACCACCGCCAGCACCACGACCGCGACGCCGAGAAGCACCAGGTTGGTGACGATCAGGATCAGCCCCTGTTGGACGAGGTTCTCCATCACGTCGATGTCGGAGGTCATCCGTGACACGACCACACCGGACGATTCGCGGTCGTAGTAGGGCATCGACAACCGCAACAGATGCTCGAACACCCGCTTGCGCAGGTCTCGCAGGAACCCCTCGCCGACCAGGGCCATCATGTTGATCTGCAGGCCTTCGACGCGCCACGAGACGATCATCACGACGAAGTAGACCGCCACGACGATGTTCAGGACCCGCCCGTTGCCGTCG